>JASFGC010000233.1:0-6094 GCA_050123975.1 Syntrophobacterales bacterium
CGATTTCATAGCAGGTATGACCGATAAGTTTTTTATGAGACAATGCCAGCAGCGGCTCCTGCCCCAGAGCATGCCGAGCCGATTTTAGCCCAGATATTCCATGAATCACTTGCTGCGACCACGGATATGGCCGTCCTTCCTGGCGTCCTCGGATGTCGGATCCTGCGACGTACCGTTCAGGTACGGAAACCAACACCCTGCGGTTGCCAGGTGGCACGGCCATCTGATTCGCGCTCGCTGCGCTCCGCTCAGTCCCGCAAGCGGGTTCCCAGTTTCGTGGTCTCGCGACAGCAATTCATGAAATATCCGGGCCTGATTCATCGAGTTCGAATATCGAACTCGATGAAATCCGAAATCCGAATATCGAAATTGGTCCTACGGACTCCCCACCCTGCGGGCGGGGCCCCAGTTTCGAAACAAATTCAAATTTCCGAAATATCAATGACCAAAACGCCAGATTAAATAATTGGGGCTTGTTATGTTTTGAAAATTTGAGAATTCGTGCTTCGGATTTGTTTAGTGCTTCGTGCTTCGAATTTCGAATTTTAGATACAACTCTCCAATTGCAGATACTTCCTAATCTTAGCCGGGAGACTTGCTGATGGCAGTCTTGGAAATGTTGGCCCTGGTGATATTGATCTTGTCAATGCCCGCTGGCCTGATTGCAGTAGTACTCGGTTTGCCGGGCACCTGGTTAATACTGGCTACGTCCTTCTTTTATGGTTGGCTCACAGGATTTGCCATAATTACCTCGAAATTACTGTTGGGCCTCTTGGCACTTGCGGTAGTTGCTGAACTGCTAGATCTTACCCTCGGTCTCTGGGGTGCCCGGCGCTATGGTGGGACAAAGAAAGCAATGGTGGGGACCATGGTCGGCGGGATATTAGGAGCGGTTGCCTTGTCGCCGATGCTCTTTGGATTTGGCACCATAGTGGGAGCTCTTCTTGGTGCTTTCGTGGGTGCATTCTCCATGACTTATGTGGAACAGAGAAAGATGGACGAAGCTATGCGGGTGGGGTGGGGGGCTCTGCTGGGCCGGGTCTTTGCTATGGTTTTCAAAGGGGCGGCGGTTGTGACCATGATTGGCTTGGATATCTGGGCCATATTCTTCGCGCAAAACGCATAGAATGCTGCGCTTCGCGCAGCTTGTCATCAGGTCATTTGGCTTTCGCCCTGAATAGGCAACAGGCAGTGAGTACTATACACTTCTTTTTCGCCGTTGGTGCCTAGTTCTTAGTGCCTAGTGCCTAGTTATCACTATTTGCCGCTTGCCTCCACCTCTCCTTCCAGGCGCGCGAGGCTTTCCCGGGCAAAATCAATGGTGGGATCCATCTCGAGGGCTATCCGGTAAAGACGAATGGCTTCTTTTTTGTGGCCCATCTCTCGCAAATTTGAGCCGATATTAGCGTAGTCGATGGCGGACCCGGGATCGAGTTCCAGGGCTTTTTCGAACTGCTCAATAGAGTGTTCATGCTCTTTGAGTTTGAAATAACAGAACCCCAGCAGATTGTAGATTTCCTTGAGATTGGGATCAAACTCTCTTGCCCGTTCTAGAGACTTGATAGCGCCCTTGTAGTCCTCCATATCCTTCAAGCATACGCCTATGTGTGTGTGAACGCTAGCTATATCCAGTGGGCCGGGATTCAGATCCAAGGCTGTTTCAAACTCTCTCAGCGCTTCCCTCGGTTTTTCCTGGTACTCCAGAGCTAATCCCATGAAAAAGTGCAGATCGTAACGATTGGGGAATGATTCAATCAATTTCTGGATTCCTGCCACTGCCTTCGGTCCCTCCACGGTCTGGCTCTGTATCTTGGCGGCGTGGAAAATCACGCTGGAATTCCTGGTACGATCTCGAAAATGGGCCCCTGGTATTATGGTATAGACAGAAGGGATCCCCAGCTGTGGGTGGGTTACATCGATGACCAGCACCTCGAGGCCGAGACCAGCAAGGGCGGAAACGCAACGCTCTATTTCGGTCTTGAAATTGTCGTGGGTGAGATCGGGAAGGCTTTTTATGGACACCATGGGCGTTGCTGAGGTTATATAGTTGGCTTCCTCTAAATTGCTATATTTTGGCAGAGTCGGCCTATAACTGGTGCGGTTCTGGAAATCTCCTGCTAGTTGAGCGATCTCGGTGAGGGCACGGACGAGGGATTTCTCTGGATTAGTGGTGGTGCCGGCAGTGAAAACGATTTCGCTTCTATCGGGAAAAGTGCTGGGATCCCAGGCTAGAGTGCCCACTGTGGGAATTCCAGTGTCCAAAGAAAAGTCTTTAATGAAAACTTCAAGAGATTGTGCGGCAAACTTGTCAAGCAGTTCCCGCGCTGCTGGATCTTGGACACTTGCGGGATCGATGCTTGGGGTGATCATGCGATCGTGGCTGATTACCGAAGAGACGTGGCGCTCTACTACTTCGCACAGACTTTGCAGAATGGCCTCCTCGAGTGCGTTGCCGGCGGCAGGGCCATTGTACTCATGGATGGTGTAAAACCAGTCGATGGGGATCAGCACTTCAGAATCCCTGGTGAGGTTGCAGCCCTTGGTCCAGCGGAATGGTAAATCTCTCAGGGCAGCAGTGCCCAGTTCCAAATCAGTCTCGTTGTCATTAAGTGACTGCCATAACATCTCAATGGGTAGGGTACTACCGTCCAACTCCGAGTAAGTGGCCATGGGAAAGGGCGTGTTCTTGATGTAGGAGAAAAAGCTGAAACGCTCGGCAAGTTCCATCAGGGCGCTGGCCTCTGCCTGAATTACCGTACTTCCTTTTCCCATTTGCTTCTTGGTGGCGGTGAGCGGCACAGCGTCTGTACCACAGAGGCTAATGTAGACAGGGATGTCCAAGCGGCCGGAGTCAATGCGCATGGTCTTGTCCAATATGTCCAAATCCACGACAGCGAACCGCTGTCGCACATGAGCCACCGTTTCTTCAGGAGAACGCACTTTATCCTGATCGTATGTATAAGACTTGAAAACGTCCTGTAGTCGAAAACACTCGCCCATACATTTCCTTTCCTAGCGAACGTGTAGGAGTATTGGTTTATAGGTCAATGACTGTCCGATGTCAAGAAGACATGGCTGTGAAAACTTTCTGTATTTACGAAAATTGCCAGAATGCCTCGTGCTTTGCACGGGAATGAATGGCATTTCTTAATCCCTTCTCCCATGAGATTGTGTCACAATTCGTCATCCCGGCCACGTTCGCCCACGGCGAACGCGAGCCGGGATCCAGGAAGAAGGCGATTGCATAGTACGTTCGCTGGATTCCGGATCTCGCCCCGCGAAGCGGCGCTCGTCCGGAATGACGGGTTGGGCGAATTGCGATTCAGTCTCCAAGGAGGGGGAGGTATTTTTTGAAAGATTCTAGAAGCTCCGACCTTTGGTTGGAGAGATTCACTCTCTCCAAGTGCTCTGTGATCTCTGTGAGAGGTATAGATCGTCTGAGAAGGGGTTCAGGCGGACAGGCCGGTTCCATATCGTAGGGGGCGAATATTGAGGGATAGAGAGTTGTTGTCAAGTCGAAGATATTTATGACGGACAAGGTCGGAGATATTCTTTTGGAAGTCTTCTTCTTCCAGGTTTAGAAAGTGAGGGACATACGTTCCGTATTCATTTAACTTGCCCTTGGAATCTAGGTAGTAAAGGGTAAAGAGTACAAACTTCTGATGCTGACTGAGTCTTTGGTCTGTAAGTATATGATCTTTCAAATTTTTGGGGAGGTGCAACGCCGGTTTGATATCAATATGGGTTTCGCTTGCCACGATCTGAACCTTTCAAGTCTCTCTTAGAAGTTTTCAGGCAACATTACCCGAAAGCATTGGGATTTACAACAGTTTTTCCACTGTTTTTCCACTGTTTTTCCACCAAAAGTGCTGAGAATCGAGGGCGGTGTTCCATGTGAATGCAGCGGCAATTTGGCTAGAAAATCCCACATCTCAGATCAAAATCTTGCTTATTGTACTGAAGTCCTGCCTTGACAAAAGTCCTTGTATCCAAAGCAATCTTGGTGGTTGATGCTCATGACCTCGCTCTGTTGATGATTCCCAAAAGTTTTGCAGCCCCCTTGCCTTTAAAGCGCGAAGGCAAGCCTCGAATGCGCAGCAAAGAAGCCACGTCCCTCGGCATTGCTCGGGCCACTCTGACCATGAATTCATTATTCATAACTCGAAAAGGAGCTTTGTTGATACTGCGGGCCAAACGCTCTCGATAAGCGGACAGTTCCTTGAGAACTCGCAGGGAAGGCTCAGATAATTTCTGGGCCCCTTTTAACCTCAGGTAACCATCTGGATCCCACTTTCTCGGTAGATTCAAACGAATTTCCTCCAACCGCAGATATTCTTTCTGTGCCTGAGACCAGAGATTTTTTTTCAGGAGATCACCGTGAAGCCGATTCCGCAGATCGATAAGGAAGTGGGTGTCCAGTTGGGCGTAGTAGAGCTGTTCAGCGGATAAAGGTCGCTTTTCCCAGTTGCAACGCTGATATTTCTTATCCAGTTTAACTCCGAACTCTTCTGCAAGGATTCTAGCAAGCCCCAATTTACGTCGTCCCAGAAGGCGGCACGCCACTGAAGTATCAAAGACGTTTCGCATCCGGAACCGAAAGTCCTTTTTAAAACCGATCAGGTCATTTTCAGCCGCGTGTAGAACCTTTTCAATCGAGGGGTCGGCAAAAATACGGCCAAGGGGGGAGACGTCTTCCAAGGTCAGAGGGTCAAGGATGAAGTCTTTATGGTTCCGCGAGATCTGAATGAGACATACGCGCGGTCTGTAGGCGAAATAGCTGTTAGATTCAGAATCTACAGCTAAGTGCTTGGCGTCGCTGATATATTCAAGAAATTTTTCCAGTTCAGGCTGAGTTGCAATCAGTTTAGGCGGATGCATGGACGCTTTCATAACACATTCTCGTGTGCTATAAAAGAACAATATTTGTGCGAGTTCACAATGAAAAAGAGACGCAAGAAAGATACTTCCCGAAGTGCTCAAGCCACGAAGTCAGATTCTCATGATAACTTCAATACGCCTTTTTCCTGCCTTGGTGACATGCTGAAGAAAGTTCAGGCTGAATCCCAACCGGATATCAAGGAGGATAGAAAAATCCCTGCACCGAAAGGGGAATCGTGCTCACCGAACCAGTCGAAGTCTGTCAAGGCAGCCGAGGAGGAGGACACTTTGTTTCGGGAGGCAATGGCAGGGGTGGAGCCTTTACAATCCAACAGGGTGCAAGCGAGAGTCCCTGGACCGCTTTCAAAACCAAGAAGACAACCGCTTCTAGAAGGAGAGTTGGAGGCATATGCGCAAATGGTTGATCTTGTGAGCGGTGAGGGCAGTTTTGATATTGAATATACTGATGAATACATAGAGGGTGCGGTTGTAGGAGCCGATCCTGATTTACTGCCGAAGCTGCGGCGCGGTGATTTTTCTATCCAAGCCCATTTTGACCTCCATGGAATGACCACAGCAGAAGCACGAGAGGCGGTGGAGCGCTTCATACTTTCCAGCGTGATCAAGGGACTGCGATGCGTGCTGATCATTCACGGACGAGGACTCAATTCGCGAGATCAGATTCCTATCCTTAAAGAACGGATGTCAAGCTGGCTCAAACGTGGTCGGCTGAAGCAGATGGTGCTTGCTTTCGCCACAGCGCAGCCCTGCGACGGCGGTGCAGGTGCTATGTATGTGTTTTTACGTAAGGGAGGTTTGGTGAAACTGTAAAAGGAGATAATCATGACGAAGGAAATACTACAGCGTCTAGCCTGGCTTGGTCACGACGGCTATCGACTGGACGGGGATCCTGTTATTTATTTCGACCCCTATGAGATACAATCAAAGACTCCTGCTGATATTATTCTCGTATCCCACGAACATTTCGATCATTGCTCCCCTGATGACGTGGTCAAGATCCAAAAGGAGGACACGGTTATTGTCACTGACCTCGCTTCAGCAAAAAAACTCGAAGGGGATGTCAAGGCCATGAGGGTCGGCGACCGATTGACTGTAAAGGGAGTGGAGGTTGAAGCGGTTCATGCGTACAATGTCAACAAGCAGTTTCACCCGAAAGATGCCGGGATGCTGGGATTCATAGTTAACATTGGTGGAG
>JASFGC010000234.1:0-6081 GCA_050123975.1 Syntrophobacterales bacterium
ATATGAAAAAACATGGGTGGATATATTAGTAAAGAATGGGGACGCGAAGGAGCCGACGTTGGGCTAACCCCTGAGAGGGCTTGAATGCTCTTTCCCCTCTTGCGGAAATCTGTTAGAGTGATGGAGTTCAGTGATTTTAGATTTTAGAATGCAGGTTTTAGATTTAAAAATTTTAGACCAACCGGAGAAGAATGCATCAACATCAATCTGCAATCTCCAATCTGCAATCGTAAATCATACGTGCTTCAGTACTCCAAAACCACTCGCAATCTTTACCGGCGAGGCCATTGAACTCTGACCTGGCCCCAAAGACCAGCTTTTCGATTCTTGATAAAACAAAGAAAGGAGAGGTCTAGATGAAAGCAGTAGTTTACGAAGAGTATGCTCCGGATGATGATTTTAAGCGAATCCTGCAGGTAAAAGATGTAGAGGATCCAAAACCAAAACCAAACGAGGTAGTTTTTCAAGTAAAAGCGGCTGCCTTGAATTACAACGATATTTGGGGAATGAGAGGAGTTCCCATCCCGGTCCCGTTGCCCCATATTTCAGGCTCTGACGCAGCCGGTGAAGTAATCGCCGTAGGGGAGGATGTAAGCAGAATCAAAGTTGGCGACAGAGTTGTTTCTCACTCTAACATGTCGTGCCGAGTTTGTTCTGCCTGTACTGACGGTCGTGAGTATGACTGTAACAAGAGGGCTATCTGGGGCTTCCAGACCGGTCCCTTGTGGGGTGGGTTTTCGGAGATTACGCATCTTCCAGAAGTAAACGTCATCAAGATTCCGGATAACGTCAGCTTTGATGATGCGGCAGCAGCCTCAATGACCCTGCTCACTTCCTGGCATATGCTTGTAGGCAGGGCGAAAATTAAACCAGGACAAACCGTACTTGTAATGGGAGGAGGTTCCGGGGTTGGTAGCTTTGGGATTCAGATTGCCAAACTCTACAACTGCACAGTGATTGCAACGGCGAGTCCAGATAAATTGGACAAATGTCTCGAACTCGGCGCCGATTACGCCGTGGATCATAGAAAGGATGACTGGCACAAGCAAGTCCGGGGTTTGTGCAAGGAAATCTCCCAAAAAACGGGGGTTGCTCCTGGAATCGATCTCTCTTTTGATCACATCGGCGAGACCCACTTCAACCAGCAGCTTACTTTACTCAAATACGGCGGAACCCTGGTTCAATGCGGCGCTACCACAGGCTGGGATGCCAAAGCTGATCTCAGGCACATCTTCTTTAAAGGAACCAATATCCTTGGTTCAACCCAAGGAACAAAGGCAGAGGTAGAAGACGGATTTTACTGGATGTCTCAGGGGAAGATAAAGGCCGCCATTGACTCAGTGTATCCCTTTGAAGAGGCAGCAGAAGCCCACACAAAGATGCTCACTGGAAAAGGGTTATTCGGAAAGATTCTTCTGAAACCTTAGGAAAACTCTCCGGCCAAAGATCGGAGCTTTCAAGATTTTTCAAAAAATATCTCCTCCCCCTTGTCGCAGATCCCGAGCTTGTCGCGGGAAGGGGGAGGATTAAGGTGGGGGTGAAAACCCGCTTGGCGCATGGCTAAAAAGCTTTTCTCTCGAAGCTCTCCTCTCTGCTCTTTGCGCTTATGCGATTGGATCCCCCTCACCCTAACCCTCTCCCCCAGGGGAGAGGGAAATGAGGGGTTGGGGGCTAGCTCTCGAAAGAGGCTAGCCCTTTCATTTTTGCAGAACTCTTGTATATTCGCACGAGGGCAAGCCTCCTTCATAGCACCACTTTCCGCTGATCGCTGAAAGCTCATCTACATACTTACTTCTTGACTGCAACGGTAACCGAGAATAAGCTCATGTTAGCTCTATCTGAATACGTTTCGTCTCAGTGGACAAGGAAATAGAAGGGAACTTCACTATGGGCAGCAAATCTTTCAAAGCTATGGTCGTGCAAGAAACACCGGATGGCACCTATACCAGGCAAATCACTCAGAGATCACTGGATGATCTGCCAGCAGGTGAAGTATTGGTCCGGGTTCTCTATTCATCTTTGAATTACAAAGACGGACTGTCCGCCACGGGTCACAAGGGGGTCACCAAGCGTTATCCGCACACGCCGGGAGTAGATGCCGCCGGTGTTGTAGAGGAAAGTTTTAGTGAGGCGTTTCAGCCTGGGGACCAAGTGATCGTCACCAGCTACGATCTTGGCATGAACACCCCAGGTGGTTTTGGACAATACATTCGAGTGCCGGCCGCTTGGGTGGTGCCGCTTCCGGAAGATCTCTCGGCAAAAGAAAGCATGGCGTATGGTTCAGCTGGCCTTACTGCCGGATTTTGCATCTTTAAGCTCCAAGAGCATAGCGTAACCCCCGAGTTTGGAGAAATATTAGTTACCGGTGCTACCGGCGGAGTTGGCAGTTTTGCGGTGGCAATGCTGGCGCAAATCGGCTATCAAGTGGTTGCAGTTACGGGCAAGATGGATGAGAAACAGTTTCTTATCGACCTGGGCGCCAAAGAGGTAATCTCCAGAGATGAGGCCACTGACACCTCTGGAAAGCCCCTTTTGAAAGGTCGCTGGGCCGGGGTAGTGGACGCGGTCGGGGGTGATATCCTCTCAACAGCCATCAGATCCACCAAACTCCACGGAGCGGTTACTTGCTGCGGCAATGTGGCATCGCCTGATCTGCCGATTAACGTCTATCCCTTCATATTGAGGGGTATCTCTCTTGTGGGCATTGACTCCCAGAGCTTTCCAATGACCTTTCGGCGCCAGACATGGGAAAAGATTGCCAGTGATTGGAAACTGGACAACCTGAACAGGCAGACTGCCGTGTGCTCCTTGGAGGAGCTGGACTCCGAAATAGATCTCATCCTGGCTGGAAAGCAGAGAGGCAGAGTAATTGTGGACTTAGAGAGGTAGGAACAGATGCGTCGGCAAGATAGAGAGATTACCGATACTGCCTTGATCGAAGACGTTATCCGCAACTCCTTGGTTTGTCGTCTGGGTTTGTCGAAAAATGATCAACCCTATGTTGTTCCTCTCTGTTTTGCTTACAACGATAACACGCTTTATTTTCACTCTGCAGGCGAAGGTCTGAAATTGGAGATACTCCAACAAAACCCCAACGTCTGTGTCGAATTTGATATAAACCAAGAGGTCATCCAGGGCGACAAACCCTGCAAGTGGGGCATGAAATACCGCAGTGTTATAGGATTTGGTAAGGGTTCACTGGTTGAAAATCTCGAAGAGAAGAAAAAAGGACTCGATGCAATAATGCAGCAGTACGCAGGCAGATCTTTCGAATATGTGGAGGCAGCAATTAAAAGCACCGTTATCATAAAGGTTGAAATAGAGAGCATGACCGGCAAAGAATTTACATATTAGAGGTATCAAAGGGGTCATTGTTTCAATGAAAATTACACTGGCACAACTGAATCCCACTGTTGGTGATATTCGCGGCAATTTGGCCAAGGTGACGAAAACACTGTCACAGTGCAGCAAGGACTCGCCTGATTTAGTTGTCTTCCCGGAACTGTTTCTCGTCGGCTATCCACCCAGGGACCTCCTGGAGAGACCCTCTTTTATCGCCAGTACTGAGGAGGCCATCCGAGAACTCCTAGAGGTTTCCCAGAAGTACCCACAAACGGGCATTATTGTGGGCGCTCCTCAACTTGGGCAGTTATCCACTGGCAAAGGTCTACACAATTCAGCACTGCTGATTTATCAAGGGCAAATCCTCTTTACCCAGCACAAATCCTTGCTGCCCAGCTATGATGTATTTGACGAAGCACGCTACTTTGATCCCGCCGCAGATGATCCTGTAGTCAAATTCAAAGACCAGACTCTCGGTATTTCCATTTGCGAAGATGCTTGGAACGACCCGGCCCTGTGGCACCGACCCACGTATTCCTATGATCCTATCGAGGTTCTGGCCGAAAAGGGTGCCGACCTGATAATCAATATCGCCGCTTCCCCTTTCCACCGGGGGAAGGAAAAACTGCGCTACGACATTGTCCGAAGTCATGCAACCAAACACCGAATCCCTTTTCTTTTTGTAAATCAAGTAGGTGCCAACGATGAGCTTATTTTCGATGGCAGAAGTATCTGCCTAGACGGGGCGGGTGATCTCATGGCCGTCTTGCCGCCATTTGTGGAGCAGGTGAAAACAATCACTGTGAATGGGACTGGTATCGGGGATCCGTATGTCCCACAGGAGGAGATCGCAAGCGTTCAGCAGGCGCTGGTTTTGGGCGTCAGAGACTACATGGATAAGTGCGGTTTTTCTTCAGCTATTTTGGGGCTTTCCGGGGGTATTGACTCTGCGGTGACCTGTTGTATCGCTGTAGAAGCAATTGGAGCTGAAAACGTTGTCGCAGTCACCATGCCAGGACCTTACTCTTCAACGGGTAGCATCGAAGATTCGAGAAAGCTTGCCGAGAACCTTGCTATCAGGTTTGAAGTCATACCAATTTCTGCTGCCTACGAGGCTTATATTGCGTCCCTCCAGGACCATTTCAAAGGGAAAGAACCTGATATCACCGAAGAGAACTTTCAGGCCAGGATTCGAGGCAACATCCTCATGGCCCTGTCAAACAAGTTTGGCCATCTCGTTTTGTCAACTGGCAACAAGAGTGAGCTCGCTGTGGGCTATTGCACTCTATATGGTGATATGAGCGGCGGCCTGAGTGTTATAGCCGATGTTCCCAAAACCATGGTGTACGAACTGGCGCAGTACATTAATCGAGACTCCAACATAATTCCACAGGAGATTGTCAGCAAACCACCCTCAGCAGAATTGAGAGAAAATCAAACCGATCAAGACACCCTGCCACCCTATGAAGTGCTGGATGAAATCCTGCACTACTACGTGGACGAGCATTACTCCATGGCTGACCTTCTCCAACAAGACTTTGATTCCGAAACAGTGAAATGGGTAATTCGGGCAGTGGACCGAAACGAGTACAAACGCAGGCAGGCAGTTCCGGGACTAAAAGTTACTTCCAAGGCCTTTGGAATGGGCAGGAGAATGCCAATCGCCGCAAAATTCGAGAACTAATTTGAACAACACAGCAGTCAGTGAAAATGGCAGAAGAGGAAAAAGAGAAACTTAAGCTTTTAGCCGCAGCCTATGGAATCCAGCCGTCTTACTGGGACATCTGGGGCAATACCAAGACCATTCCAGTTGAGACACTGGAGCAGGTGCTGGGAGCCATGGGGGTAGATGTCAGCAATCCGCAAGAGGCTTTACAGCATGTAGAACATCGCTCCTGGAATCAACTAGCTCCACCGGTACTGGTGGTACCAATCGACCAACTGCCCGCCGATTTCTTTTTTCAGGTGCCATCCAGCAGTTCTCCCGGCGCACTGTTAAAAAAAGAACTTCAGGTTCGATTGGAGATTACCGGCGAAAACATCTCCCCAATCAACCACTCCTATCTTTTAGAACAGCTGAATTTTGAAAAAGATCACCAGATTGATGACATCACCTATACGTGCTGGTCCTTTCCTTTCCCCTCTACGCTTTCCATTGGCTATTATCATTTCAACCTTACTGTTGCATATGAAAACCACAAGCATCAACAAACAACCCTGGTTGCTATTTGTCCACAGCAGGCCTATCTGCCGCCGGCTCTCCAAGAAGATGGTAAACGAGCCGGAATAGCCATTTCTCTCTATGGCCTTCGCTCCCAAAACAATTGGGGGGTGGGAGACTTCGGCGACCTCAAGGAATTCATTCGTTGGGCAATCGGCTCTCTCCACGTGGATGTGATCGGCCTGAATCCCCTGCATGCCATTCCCAATCGGCAGCCCTACAACATCAGCCCCTATTTCCCTTCCAGCCGATTTTATCGGAACTATATCTATCTCGATATTGCAGCGATGGAGGATTTTCGCTCTTCTTCCGCGGCAAATAAGTTTGTGCAGTCGGAAGCAACCCAGAATTTGCTGGCCGAGCTTCGCGGCTCTGAGTCGGTGCAGTACGAGCGAGTGGCCACCTTGAAACTCCAGGTTCTGGAAAGGGTATTTCAGACATTTCTTGAACTCCATTGGCTCGACAAGGAAGGCCTGACGGAACACTCCCGGCAATTTAAAGCGTATCTCCTAGAGGAA
>JASFGC010000235.1:0-6036 GCA_050123975.1 Syntrophobacterales bacterium
CCATAACCCTTCAAGCAAGAGGTTGGCATCCATGACTAAGAATCCGTTCACTGAGGCAGATCTAGAGCAGATAAAGCAAATGGGTATCACTGAAGACGAGGCGAGAAGACAGCTGGCCATCCTGAAACAAGGCCAGCGGTGGACTGCTCTAGAACGGCCGTGTACCCCCGGGGATGGAATTGCAGTACTTGAACCTGAGGATCAAGAGCGGTTCATCCGCCGCTGGCAAGAAGGAGCTGATATGGGCCGCTTGAGTGCTTTTTTGCCCGCATCTGGTGCAGCTACTCGGATGTTTGCTTTCCTCCAACGCATTCAGAATCAGGTTGAAAGGGTAACTCTCGATGAGGCCGCCGACCGATTTGGCCAATCAAGTGAAGACTACCGAGAATTCCGAGTTTTTGTAGAGTCCCTCGAAAAGTTTGCCTTTTTCGAACCCCTGGCCGAAGGAATGGGCAAGGCAGGTGTTTCTTTGCAGGAAAAACTGCAGGCGGGGGTCTACAACGACATTTTAAACTTTCTTCTCGAGCCCCGTGGGCTTCATTATAGTTCACGGCCCAAGGCCTTGATTCCCTTTCACCGCTATTCAGACCATCATCGCACTGCCCTAGAAGAGCACTTGGTGGAGTCAGCACATACGGTGCGAGACCAAGAGCAGCGGTGTCGGATCCATTTCACCGTAGCCCCCGAAAATCAAGCTGAAGCCGAGGCTTATGGCCGGGAGGCGGCAGCACAGCACGGTGAACGGTTGGGAGTGCACTATGAGCTCAGTTTCTCCATCCAAAGTCCAGCTACCAATACCTTAGCAGTTGACCTCGACAATAAACCTTTTCGCAAACTCGATGGAAATCTTCTCTTTCGGCCCGGGGGCCATGGTGCCCTGCTGGAAAATCTCAATGCCCTTGAGGGGGATATCGTTCTGATCAAAAACATTGACAATGTGGTCACCGATGAGCGCCGTGACCCAGTGGTGCGTCATCAGCGGATATTGGCTGGTATGCTGCTCGAATTACAGCATGAGATTTTCAATTATTTGAGGATGTTGGAGTCTGGATCTTTAGGAATCAATGATGTTCAGGAAGTATTACAGTTTGTGGCCAATCGTCTCAATCCATCTGTGAAAGAGCAATTGTTGAGTTGTGGCGAAGAAGAAAGGACTGCAAGACTCTTTCGCTTGCTCAACAGACCATTACGTGTTTGCGGTATGGTGGTAAACAGGGGAGAACCTGGTGGCGGGCCCTTCTGGGTAAGTGACACTTCGGGCAGGCTAAGTCTACAGGTTGTGGAGCAAGCTGAGATTGACAAGGGTTCTCCAGAACAAGTGGCCATTTTAGAGAATTCTACTCATTTTAGTCCGGTACAGATTGTCTGTGGATTGCGTGATTTTCAAGGCCGACCCTTTGATCTCAAACAATTTGTCGATCCAGCGGCAGTGTTCGTAAGCCGCAAATTTGAGGACGGTAGGGAGTTAAAAGCGCTCGAGTTGCCGGGTTTGTGGAATGGTGGCATGGCTTACTGGAACACAGTGTTCGTTGAGATACCTGAGGAGACATTCAATCCAGTAAAGACTATAAACGACCTGCTGCGACCGGGACATAGAACTGCGTGACGCGGCGACACGGCGAAAGGGTGAGACGGAGAGAAACTCTCCGCGTCTCCGTGTCTCCGTTTCACCGCGTCGTAGTGTAATTAGTACTTTCCGGCCCAATTCTGAGCGGTTGGATCTGAAAACATCAGTTCTTTATTCTCAATAGTTAAGGCTGATATGACTGCTTTGTATGAAATACTGAAGCGACTCATTTTACCGCCCACCTCTTTGCTCTTGCTTTTGGTGGTTGGTTTCACTTTCACCTTCTTGAAGTTCCGCAGACTGGGCAGGGTACTTCTGGCTCTCGGTATTTTCTTTCTGTATCTTCTGAGCATCTCGCCTACTGCAGACGTGCTGTTGGCCCCTCTCGAGTCTCAGTATACTCCTCTTAATCCTGAGCGAATTCCCAGGACTGGAACTTTGGTAGTTCTGAGCGGCGGCGCTTCGGCGACAGATTATCTGCCGGTCTCGAGTCGGCTCAGTATAAGTTCCACGAAACGGCTTCTTGAGGCGGTGCGACTGTATCACCTCATGGATAGACCCCAGATAGTGATCTCCGGCGGTAGCGGTAATCCTTTTGTACAGGTTACGGAATCAGCGCTCATGCGCGAACTGCTCCTCGACCTTGGGATTCCCGGCAAGAGGATTGTGATCGAAGGGAAATCGCGAAATACTTTTGAAAACGCCAAGGCCATCCAGCAATTGCGGCTTACACCTCCTATCGTTCTTATAACCTCGGCCAGCCACATGGAACGAGCTGTCAAGGTTTTTACAATACTCGGCATACGTACGTTGCCCGCGCCCTGTGATTTTAGGGCTCGCTGGAGTGCAAACGATCCTCTTCGCTTCTTGCCCTCAGGAGGGGCACTGAATACCTCCACCGCAGCTATTTACGAATACCTCGGCACTTGGTGGTACGACCTGACGGGCAAGTTCTAATGGATTTTTGCTCTGGCCATTGCACTGAAAACCACTTATGATGAGAAGCAGCCGCGTTCACGCGGCTGGTTATGTTTTGGCCTGAATCAAATATCGCATAGGGCATAGCGCATGGCGCATAGCGAAAAAAAGAGTGAACGGTAAATGGTAAACGGTGAATAGTCAAGGAGCCAGCGCATGATCGGTTTACCGTTCACCGTTTACTGTTTACCTGCATGCTCTGCGCTTAGCGTCATGGGGGCTAGAAACGAAGGACCATGAGATTTGAAACCGTAACAAATCGAAAGACTGGGTTGCTGCTCATGATGGGTATTCTTTCAATGATTGCAGGGACGATTGGAGAAGCAGCGGCCCTCACCCGTAGCGAGCAAAATACCATCCGCGTCTTTCATCAAGTTTCAGCTGGTGTTGTGAACATCACCACCACGAGCATAGGCCGGGATTTCTTTTTTAATCCTATGCCAGCAGAGGGAAGCGGATCCGGCGTTATTGTCGATAAAACAGGCCATATAGTCACCTCCCACCACGTGGTGAACGGCAGCAGTCTTCTGGAGGTGACCCTTGCAGATGGTAGTAGATGGGAGGCCACTTTGGTTGGCAGTTCTCCCAGCAGCGATCTGGCGGTGATCAAAATCGAGGCACCACCAGAGCAGCTCACGTCCCTGCGATTGGGCTCTTCGAAAAATCTACGCGTGGGTCAGAAAGTGCTGGCCCTGGGCAATCCATTTGGCCTGGGACAGACACTGACCACAGGAACTATCAGCTCATTGGGGCGAGATGTTCGGATCAGCCCCGATGTGGTCATTCATAATGTCATTCAGGCCGACGTCGCAATCAATCCAGGAAATTCTGGGGGTCCGCTCATCAATTCTGACGGCGAGGTAATCGGTATCAATACTGCCATCTTCAGTCCAACTGGTAGTAGCGTGGGCATAAGCTTTGCCATTCCCGCGGACACGGTAAAGAGGATTCTACCAGGTATGGTCTCTATCTGGCCCAAGCTCGTGAGTTGGGCCCTGGCTGTGATACTGGTTGGGCTGTTTCTCTGGTGGTTTTGGCGGAAAATACAGCCGAGGCAGTACTAGACACTAGACACAAAATCGCAGGGTGTCAGGTGTCAGGTTTCAGGTGTCAGGGGGTTAGCATAGGGCATAGAGCAGGGGGCATAGAGAAAAGCAAGTTGTTCTCATTTAATCCAGGCAGGACTGACAGTGAGGAGTGCTGATCTATGACCAAGAGCTAAGTAGGACTGAACGCTGATAGCTGAATGCTGATGGCTGACCGGGAGGAACAAAAAATTGAGATTTTTCAGATTAGTATTGGTTGGCTTGCTAGTGGTTTTATTTCTCACTCAGCTGACCATGGCTCAGGCTAGCACCGAAGACGAGCAAAACAACATTGAAGTTTACGAAGCAGCGGCCCCGGGAGTGGTAAACATTACCACCATCTCGGTGGAGCGGGATTTCTTCTTCAACATTGTACCGCGCCAAGGTGCAGGTTCAGGGGCGATCATTGACAGCGAGGGTTATATTCTCACCAATTATCACGTAATCCAAGATTCTCGGCGTCTTGAAGTGACTCTGGCCGACGGGAGCAAATGGCAAGGAAAATTGGTGGGGACGGATCCGGACAATGACCTGGCTGTAATCAAGATAGATGCGCCTTCACACAAACTTACCGTCATCCCCATGGGAGACTCGGACCACTTGCTCGTGGGACAGAAAGTTCTGGCTATTGGGAATCCTTTTGGCCTGGGCCAGACGCTCACCACTGGGGTTATAAGCTCTCTCGGGCGAACCTTGCGGGCTCAAAACAATACTTTGATGGAAGACATAATCCAAATAGATGCCTCCATCAATCCGGGGAATTCCGGTGGCCCCCTGCTTGACTCAAGCGGCAAGTTAATCGGTATCAATACTGCAATTTTCAGCCCCACCGGCGCCTCGGTGGGTATAGGGTTTGCCGTCCCAGTTAATATTGCCAAACGTATTATTCCGGAACTCATAGCCCAGGGCTATTACGCCTATCCCTGGATCGGTGCAAGCGTAACCACCTTACTCTCTGGGGATTCCAGGGCTCTTGATTTCGCCATAGATAGTGGCGCCCTCATTGTTGAGATTGTCCGTGGCGGTCCGGCGCATAAGGCAGGCTTGCGTGGCGGCAATCGGAGAGTGCGTTTGGGCAACCGGATTCTGATTGCGGGTGGTGATGTGGTGGTAGCAGCAGACGGCGAGCCGGTTGGCACGGCTGATGGGCTCATCCGTATAATCAGAGAAAAGCGTCCTGGTGACCTATTGCGGTTGGAAGTCTACAGAGGCGGCTTGCATCGCCGCGATGTTCTAGTACGGCTTGAGGAACGACCGAAGAGGCGTTAGACGCAAAGCGCAAAGCGCAGAGCGCAGAGCGTAATGAAATGCAGTATGTTTAACGCTATGCTCTATGCGCTTTGCGCTTTGCGAAAGGATAAGTAGTGCCTGAACTTCCTGAGGTAGAAGTGATTCGCCGCGGCCTTACTCCCCATTTGGTGGGTCGCACCATCACTCGAGTGGTGATCAGTAATCGCAGGCTGCGGCTTCCTGTACCCCGGGCCAAGCTGAACCTCTGGATACAAAGCGATCGGGTAGAATCTGTGGATCGCCGGGCCAAGTATCTGTTGGTTAAGATGAACAGCGGAGCTGTGCTGGTGCTGCACCTCGGGATGACCGGTCGTCTGGCTTTTTTTGCCAATGGGACTCCCAGAACCGCCCACGATCATCTTCGCTTCGAGCTGGACAGTGGATTGGAACTTCGCTTCAATGACGTTCGGAGATTCGGCTCAGTGCAGGTTCTTGCTCCCGAGGATGTTGAGGGGACGCAGATATTTTCTGGGCTTGGCCCCGAGCCCCTGGGGCCTGATTTGTCGAGCAACTATTTACTGGAGCGCGCTCGGAGTAAAGTCAGACCTATTAAGAATTTCCTTATGGATGCGAGAGTGGTGGTGGGTATTGGAAATATCTATGCGAATGAAATCCTTTTCGCCGCAGGCATCAAGCCCGCACGTGGAGTGGGGAATCTCACAAAACCAGCATGGGAAAGGGTGATTCAGGCCAGTCGGCAAGTGCTGGAACGAGCCATTGCCTGCGGGGGTACAACCATTTCGGATTATGTGAGAAGTAGTGGAGAAACAGGCTATTTTCAGTGTGAGCTTCATGTTTATGGTCGCGAGGGGGAGGTGTGCCAGCGCTGTGGCAGCCTGATCCGCCGCCAGGTTCTTGCCGGACGCGCCAGCTTTTTCTGTCCGTCGTGCCAGAAGTAATATTTTTTGCCGTAGTATAAATAAAGGCTCCCTCTCCCCCAAATTTGGGGGAGAGGGAGAGTAAATAGTTAAGTATCACAAAGGTGAACGGGCGAGAGATTTCATGAAATTCCCTCGACCACGTCGAAAACGAACACTGGTTTTTGCGGGCTTGATTCTTCTGGCCGGGATAGTGTGCGGTTCAGCACTGGGAGCTTTTCTGACCCTCAGTCACGAC
>JASFGC010000236.1:0-5988 GCA_050123975.1 Syntrophobacterales bacterium
TGATGTATTTGGTGCTGGCAATTTTCTTTCTCTTCCTGAAGCTGTTGGAGTCGCCGATCGCCTTCAGCGCTATACTCTTTCAGCCTCTGGTGGCTCGAGTGGGCTGCCTCTCTTTTCTCCACAAGCGCACCAAGCGTTACCTGTTGGGCCGTGACTTTCTCCTGCAGGCTGTCCACTATGCCTTCCTGTTCCTGCCGCTGGTATTGCGCTTCCGCTAACTCGTCCTCCGCTTCCTCTTTTCGCTTTTCCAGGGCCTCACATTCTCGCTCGTTTTGGCTGAGTTCGGTCTTGAGGTGAGAGACCTCTTCTTTATCGTGGTCTTTTTCTAAATCCAGCACAGCTAGCCGCTCGATGACTCCCTGGTGTTCGGCCTGCAAACGGAAGTGCTCTTTTTCTTGCTCTAAAAGCTGATCTCGCAGTCTCTGTTGGTTTTCCTCAATTGACTGGAGTCGTGAGGCAATGTGGGCAAGCTGTTCCTCAACTTTTTGGGATTTGGCCCGCTCTGTTTTCAACCTTTTTTCTGAAGCAGTGATCTCGGCCTCGAGATCCTTTCTCTCCTCCTGCTTTTCCAAGATACTTATCTGTTGCTCCTGACTTCCTCCCCATAGTGTGCCATCCTGGGCGATCAGGTCCCCTTCGGCCGTTACCAAGATGTATGCATTGGGGTGCAACTGCCACCAGGATAAGGCCTGCTCAAGGTCGGAGCAAAACAGTACCTGAGACAACAGATGATTGATAACCGATTCATAGCCCGGGCGCGGCCTGACCAAGCGTGCCAGTGGAACTGGACCCTCACCGTCGGCCTTTAACTCCGGTGTCTCATTGGTGACAGAGAGCGGCACAAAATAGTTCCGGCCTGTTTTTGTGCGTTTGAGGTGCTGCAAAGCAGTACGGGCATCACTGACTGAATCCACCACCAGTGCCTGCAGTCGGCCACCGAGAACTGCCTCTACCGCCTGGCGATGGCTGACATCTACTTCCAACATTTCTGCCACTGCGCCCTGGATGTTACAGCGAAGTTCCTTCTCATCCCTAGCGTTCATGAGCTCCCTGACCGCGTCATTAAACCAGGCGTAAGATTCTTCCATTTCCAGGAGTATCTTCAATTGGGACTGTTGCTGGTGGTAGGTGCTTTCCAGGGCAGTAATCGTTTCAGTGTAGCCTCCTCGATCCTGTTCAAGCTTTTGTTGCTTCTGCTTGAGAGAGTTGACTTCCACAGAAAGTTTCTTTGATTCTCCCTCAATACCACTCTTTTTCTTTTCCAGACCCTCAATGTGGGGCCGTAAGTTCTCGCTCTTCTCCTTGAGTTCCTGGTATTCAGATTCTTGGCGACTTTGGCGGCGGCCAAACTCTTCCAGCCTTTTGCGCTTTGATAGTTGATCATTACGCGCTCGCGCTAGTTCCCCCAGCAGGTCTACCAGATCGCTTTTTCCCTCGTCCATTTTATCAGTCAACTGAATCAGACCTGCCTTTTGTCGTTCCAACCCAGCGTTCAGTTCACCGACGAGAGCTTCAGCCTGGGAGCATTCCTCTGCTAATTCTCGTTGTTTTTCAGCCAACCGCTCTTTTTCCTGAGCACGTTGCGTTTGCTGTTCCTCTTGCTCCAGGATCTCTTTTGCCAACCGTTGCTGTCTTTGCTCTAATTCCTTGGTTTGTCGTTGCAGGTGGAGGAGGCTGTTTTCATCACTGGTGATTGAATTCTTGACCTGAAACAGTGCCTCTCTGCGTTCTTGAAGACTCTCCTCAATTTCGTGCATCTGACTAGCACGTTCAGTCAGTTCAGCGTCCAATTTTCCCAATTGCGCTCCCCGCTCAGATTGGGAATCTTTCAGAGAGCGGAGATCCCTGTCCAGCACTTCCATTTCATTGCGCCACTGACCGTAATGATGCAGGGCGCGGGAGATTTCAATCTGCTTAATTTCCTTCTTGAGGGACCGATAACGGTTTGCCCGCTGAGCCTGACGTTTGAGGCTTGAAAGCTGACGCGAAACTTCGGCGATGATGTCACCGAGGCGGAGCAGGTTCTGCTTTGTCAGTTCGATCTTGCGGAGAGCAGCCTGCTTTTTGATTTCAAATTTCGTTATCCCTGCAGCTTCCTCGATGAGGGCGCGGATGTCGTCTGGTTTGGACTCCACAACGTGGCTGATCTTGCCTTGCTCAATAATGGCGTAGTGGCGATGCCCGACTCCGACATCCATGAAAAGCTTGCTTATATCCATCCTGCGGCAAGGGATCTTATTGATGAGATATTCACTTTCTCCGGAGCGAAAAAGGCGACGGGTGACCATGATTTCACTGAGGTCATGGTAGGGCGGCGGGGCTTTGCCATCCTCGTTGGAGAGAACGAGTGATACTTCGGTAAAATTCAAAGATGGACGTCCATTGGCGCCGCCGAATATAACTTCCTCCATTAATTTACCCCGGAGCCGTTTGGCGCTCTGTTCGCCCAGCACCCAACGAATAGCGTCAACAATATTGCTTTTGCCGCAGCCATTGGGTCCCACAACCGCACAGATCCCGGTGGAAAAGGTTATGGTGGCTTTGTCGACAAAAGACTTGAATCCGAAGAGTTCTAGCTGCTTAACGTGCATGGGGCTTCGGGGAAGAGGACCATTCCTCT
Organism: Syntrophobacterales bacterium; assembly: GCA_050123975.1. GTDB lineage: Bacteria > Desulfobacterota > Syntrophobacteria > BM002 > BM002 > BM002. The sequence goes on from JASFGC010000236.1 coordinate 2,621, forward strand.
GATTCAAGGATTGTCCGGAGTGAAAGTAGGTCCAGGGGCATGTTTCCAGGTTTCATTGTGGTTTCAACCACCTCTCCAAAAAAATCACCGCATGCTAACAAAAAGGCTTATCCTTGTAAAGCGATTCTTCTACAGGACTTGCCCCAAAAATGAATGGTTGATGTTTATACATTGAAGCTATGTGCGAGTTAAGGTCTAATTTGCAAGTGAAAATGTCTTCCTGGTGTTTCTTCTGTCGTTCCGAGGCTCCGGCCTGGTCACTTCAAGCGCAGCTGTGGGCGGGGGAAGGCACCCCCTCCCTGTTCCCCGTTCCTGCGGAACGGGGCCAGGGGCTCCCCCACCCACAACTGCGGAAGTGGCACAGGCCTCCCACCAGTCACTCAGAAGAAACACCAGGAAGGCCAAAGGGGGAGGCTGCGAAACAACGAGCATCTGAGCCTCCACTCTTTACGCCTCTCAGTTTGGCTAGAGCCAGCATGAAGATTTGGTGTTTTCGCAACAGGGATACTGCCCTTAGATGGTGCGAAAATGCTTCAGCGAGCACTAACCCCAGTACCGCCAGGCAGGACTGGGGGACTGCGAGCGAACTACAATAAAATGGGATACCTTCCTTACATTTCGAATCCCGCTTTAGCGGGGTTCAATTGCTCGTTGTGGAGTAGCCTTCCCCTGTAGCCTGTGTAGCTTATAACATTTTTGGGGAAGGTCCTGATTCTTCTCGTATCCTCTTGATTTTAGCTGCAGAGGAGAGGGGGGTGGATTGCGGATTGCGGATTGCGGATTGTGGAATGTGAGAAGGCATGGAGCATGGAGTGTATAAAACAAGTCGGATTACTCTATGCTCTATGCCCTATGCTCTCTGCCTACTCACATCGAAAATCCATGCAGGGACAGCATAAAGCCATGCCCTCCGGACCCGATCTTTTCTTGATAGGTCTATGCGCAGTTTACAAAACCAAGCGCGAAAAATCTGCCAGTTCCTGAAAAAGATTGGCGATGCGGCTGAGTAGGGCCAACCGGTTCTGTCTCAGCGATAAGTCCTCGTCTAGAACCAATACTTCCTCGAAAAAGTGATCAATGGGACCTTTGAGCTCACTCAAGCGTTCCAGAAGTCCGGTGTAGTCCCGCTCAGCCAGAACCTTTTCCAGTTCTTGTTCGCAGGTACCTACTTGCTGATACAAATCCTTTTCAGCTTGATTAACGAAGAGCTCAGGATCCACCTCACCATCAACCGGCTCTTTCAGAATATTGACCACCCGCTTCACTGTTCCCACCAAGGGTTCAAAAGTCTCACTTTCTCTAAAGGCTTCGAGAGTGGTAATCTTCGCGGCGGTCTCCACCAGTGGATCCAGGTGGTAGGCCAGAACTGCTTCAACCACGTCTTGCGGCTGGCCTTGTCCTATAAGGAAATGCTGTAACCTCACCCTAAAAAAATCAAGTACACCCTGGTAGGTCTGCTCATGAGGTTCGGTGAGCTTTCCATCGAGGCCACTGATGGCCTCTTTAATGAGTTCCGAGATGGAGAGGGAGAGATCTTTTTCCAGTATGATACGAATGATCCCCAAGGCCTGGCGCCGCAGGGCAAAGGGATCGGCTGTGCCGGTTGGGATCTGACCAACACCGAAACATCCAACCACCGTGTCCAGTTTGTCACCTATGCTGACGAGGGCACCGGGTAGGCCGGACGGCAGTTCACCACCCGCATGAGTGGGTAGGTAGTGCTCGTATATGGCCTCAGCCACTGCTTCATCTTCATTGGCGAGTCGAGCATAAGCCCGGCCCATAACGCCCTGCAACTCGGGAAATTCACCCACAGTGCCGGTCACCAAGTCCGCTTTACACAAAATGGCCGCCCGACTGACGGTGGGTTTTTGTTCAGGGGCTACCTGGTCGGCCATATATTCCGCCAGAGCCTTAAACCTTTCCAATTTCTCGTAAGAAGTCCCTAGCTTGGAGTGGAAGACCACTTCCTTCAGCTCTTCAACTCTGTCATCAAGAGAGACTTTTTGATCCTCCACGTAGTAAAAACGGGCGTCTTCTAGACGAGCCCGGAGCACGTACTCATTCCCCTCGGCGACAACTTGAGGATCGCGGGTCAAGGTATTATTGACCGTAACAAAATGGGGCATCATTTTACCCGCATCGTCCAGCACCGCAAAGTAGCGTTGGTGAAAGCGCATGGCGGTGATGAGGACCTCCGGTGGCAGCTCCAGATAGTGCTGATCGAAACTGCCACTGACAGCCGTGGGATACTCCACCAGCTGAACCACCTCATCCAAAAGACCCTCGTCTTCCCGGATATTGCCGTTTTTCTCCTTGGCGCACGCGGCGACAATCTCCCGTATTCGCTCCCTCCGCTCCTCTATATCTACGATGACAAACCTTTCGCGCAGGACCTCAACATACCCGTTGATATCACTGATTTCGAATGGTCCGGGGCTCATGAAGCGATGCCCATAAGAGGTGTTACCACTGGTCACGTTGCCATACGTAAACGGGATCACTTTCTTACCCAACAGAGCGACGATCCAGTGTATCGGGCGGGCAAAGGTAACTTTCAAGTCACCCCAGCGCATGGACTTGGGAAAGGGTACGTCGGCGATTAGATCCGGAAACACTCCAGCCAAAAGCTCGACAGTGGAGACTCCAGACTCCTGGCGGCTCACCACCACATACTCACCTTTGCTTGTTTCCTTTACCTGGAGTTCTTCAGGACTCACCCCCTGGGATTTAGCAAAACCGAGGGCGGCCTGGGTGGGGTTGCCTGCCTCGTCAAAGGCTACCTCTTTGGGAGGCCCAGTAATCTCGACAGTTTGGTCTTTTTGTTCCTCGGTGACATCTTTTATCATCCAGACCAGACGTCTCGGTGTCGCCATTGTCCTAACGGCTCCGTGGTCCACCCGCCGATCCGACAAGAATTTGCCAATCATGGTAGCCATTGCATCCAGAGCTGGCTGGATATAACTGGCTGGAATTTCCTCGGTACCGATCTCTAATAGAAAGTCGCTTGCCATACATTCCCTCCCAAACCCAGTTCGCGGCAGCAGTCTCTCACGAGCAGGGATACAGGTATTTATTTTTTCCACCGATTGAGCAAGGGATAACCCATCTCTTTACGCTGCTCCAGGTAGCCCTGTGCTGCAAGGCGGGCAAGATTTCGAACCCTGCCTATATAATTCGTACGTTCGGCCACACTAATGGCTCCGCGGGCATCCAATAAATTAAATGTGTGTGAACACTTCAGGCAATAATCATAGGTTGGCAGCACCAACTTAAGCTCATTCATCTTAACGGCCTCAGCCTCGTACATTTCGAAGAGCTTGAAAAGCATGTCCACATCTGCTTCATCGAAATTATAGTAAGAAAAT
>JASFGC010000237.1:0-5985 GCA_050123975.1 Syntrophobacterales bacterium
GCGAAGCGTTCCTCCAACCTCCAACATCTATTTTACTTGGTCTCCGTGTCGTCCTATCCTGCCTGCTGCCCGCCTGTCCCGAGCGACTCGACCTGAGCTCGTCGACAGGTCTTGTCGCGGGGCTGCCAACTGCCCGCTGATCAGATCTGCGTCACCCTCAAAACTTCACTAATGGTGGTCCTTCCCTCCATCACCTTGTTGATTCCGTCATCGCGCAGGTTCACCATTCCTTCAGCCTTGGCAGCTTTGTTGATCTGGTTCGCATCTGAGGTGGTGAGAACCAGTGCCTTTATGGCTTCGTTCAACAGCAAGAATTCATAGATACCGGTTCTTCCTCGGTATCCTGTTTCCAGACATTTTTCACATCCATCTGCACGAAAAATCGGCCCAGCCACTTTCCTACTCGAGCCCAATTCAGCCCATTGAGCCTCTTCCGGTTCATACGCTTCTTTGCAATGCGGGCAGAGAAGGCGCACTAATCGTTGGGCAATGATCGCCTGCACCGCTGTGGAAACCAAAAAGGGTTCGATCCCCATGTCCTTGAGTCTGGTAATGGCGCTTGCCGAATCGTTGGTGTGCAGAGTTGAGAATACCAAGTGTCCTGTCAGTGCTGCATGTATGGCGATTTCGGCAGTCTCTCGATCTCGGATCTCGCCAACTAAGATGACGTCTGGGTCCTGACGAACCATGGAGCGCAGACCGCTGGCAAAGGTAAGATTGATCTTGGGGTTGACCTGCATCTGACCGATGCCATCCAGCTGGTATTCGATTGGATCCTCAATGGTTAGAATGTTCTTGTCCGGGGAGTTTATATAACTAAGAGCTGCATACAGGGATGTGGTCTTACCGCTTCCCGTGGGTCCAGTCACCAGGATGATCCCATGAGAAAGCTGAAGCAGCCTTTTCATCTCCTCCAGGGCCGTGGTCGTGAGACCAATCTCTTCCATGCTGAGAAGCTTTCCGCTCTTTTCCAGCAACCTGAGCACAACGCGCTCGCCAAAAGCAGTAGGCAGACAAGAAACCCTGACGTCCACCAGACGCTCGCCGATCTTAACCTCGGTGCGGCCGTCTTGGGGGAGCCGTTTCTCGGCAATGTCCAGCCGGGCCATTACCTTTATGCGCGAGACTATGGCAGCATGTAACCTTCGGGGCGGGCTCAGCACATTGTGTAAAACCCCGTCCAGACGGAAGCGTACTTGGAGGTGTTGTTGGTATGGCTCGATGTGGATGTCGCTGGCCTGACTTTTCACTGCTTGGGAAAAAATGTGGTTGACCAGTTTGATAATGGGTGCCTCACTGGTCTCGTCCAGCAAATCCTCGCCCACATCCAACTCGGTGAACAAGTGTTGGCTGTCTTCTTCCTCACCCAGGTCCTCAAAGATCTGATCAGCAGTGTCATTTGCTTGACCGTAAGTGCGATTGATTGCCGAGAGGATCTCCCGAGCTGGCACCAGCACAGGTCTGATCTCGTTTTGGCCGTAGAGGATGCGGAGATCGTCCAGAACCTCGAGGTCCAAGGGATCATTCACCGCGATCCGCAGCGTGCCATCCTCGGCCTGGAAAGGAAAAATCTCATGCTTTTTCAGGTACTGGATCGGCAGTTGTTCCACCAGGTCAAAACGGAGCTCCTTATCATCAATACTCTCCATCACCTCCAAATCCAATTGGAGGGCGAGAGCATTCAGGAGCTCTTGCTCGGTGATCTTTTTTTGTTGAACAAGAACCTGCCCAAGTCGTTCACCGTTTTCCGCCTGAGCGTCTAACCCTTCCTCTAAGGCTGCAGGACTGATCACGCCTTGTTCAACGAGCACATCACCTAGTCTGGGTAGAAGGTTCATAATCTGCTGCTCTTGGGTGGCCCCTGGCCACCGAGTAAGTGCTCACCTGGTTCTTAGTGCCTAGTGTTTAGTGCCTAGTCTCTTACTGGTTGCCTTCTGCCTTTCCCGAGCTCGCCTGCTCTGAGGTAGGCTCCTGTGGTTGCCCATTTTGCTCAGTGCTGCCCCTGCTAATCTCATCCATATATGTGGACTTTTGCCGGTAAATCTCATCTGCCTCCTCAGGGGTGGCCACAATGTAAGGGGTCAGAAAGATGAGCAGATTGGTTCGAGTCGTGTTCCGGGTCTCTGACTTGAACAGCCAGCCCACTATGGGAATATCACCGAGGCAGGGCACCTTTGTAGTCGAGACATCTACGTTGTCGCCCACAAGTCCTGCAATCACCACCGTCTGTCCGTCTCGTACCTGAACGTTGGTCTCGGCAGTTCGCTTGGTTGTGGTGGGGGCGAGTACAACTTGAGTTGGAGTAACTTGCGTGGTCTCGCTGACTACACGACTTATCTCTTCGAAGATTTTGAGTTTGACAAAACGTTTCTCATTAATCTGCGGCGTGACCTTGAGGGTGACACCCACATCCCTGTATTCAAGACTTTGAATGGCCCGGTCGGTGACAGCCGTCCCCTCATCCACCCTGGTGGAAAAGGGGATATTTTCCGCCACCACAACGCTTGCTTCTTCATTGTCCAAAGTCATGAGCTGGGGTGTGGCAATAACATTGAAGTTGTTGTCCGTCTGGGCAGCAGTTATGAGGGCCGCCAAATTGGAAAACGTAATACCCCCTATGGTAACAGGAAATGATACCACTCCCGCAGTGAGACCACTGGGAAGGGCCAGATTCCCGGCTTCGTCCAAAACAGAGGCGCCGCTCGTTCTGGATCCTCCAAAGGCCACGCCATCATCGGCACCAAGAGGCAGACCCGTTTCGTCGGCCACGGTCCAGTCGACCCCTACCGATATTTGCAGGGTGGCCCTCACCTCCATGATGAGCGCCTCAACGTAAACCTGCTTCCTCGGGATGTCCAGCTTGAGAATAATGGGCTCCAGCACCTGAAATTCTTCTGGCTTGGCAGTGATCACCAGACTATTGGTGGCCTTGTCAGCCACTATCTTCACGTCGGTTGAAATAACAGGCTGCTTCCCTTTGGGCTCCGCCTTGGTCGGTAATCCGGTGAGCACCTTGGCCAATTCTTCTGCCTGAGCGTTCGCCAGGTAGACAACCTGGATGTTGCCGGCCCCCTTGGGAGTGGGTTGGTCCAAGGTTTTGACCAAGGCCTTGATCATCTGCGTGTTCTGGCGGTCGGCCAGCACAATGATCATATTGATGCGCTCATAAGAGAGGATTCTCAGAGGCGGTGCGGCCCGTCTCCCCTTGACCTTCAGTTTGGACTCCAGCAGTCTTGAGATCGTCTCGGCCAATTTGTCGGCGCTGGCATATTCTAGAGGCATTACGCTGATAGTCGCCTCCTGAAATTCCACGTCAATCTCTTCAACAATGCTGAGCAATCTCTGGATGTTCGACTGAAAATCGGTGATGATTAACGTATCAGTGGGATCATAGGCAATTACCACTCCCTGTTTGGAAACCATTGGCGCGAGCAGCTTTCTGACCTCCTGGGCGTTTGCATAGAGCAGTGGCATGATCTGGGTAATGATCCGATCGTCGGGGCGAGGGACAAATTCTGGTGCTCTGCGAAGTTCCACGCTTTTTTGTCTGGCCTCTACCGAAGGCACTACCTTGATTACCTTGCCGGCAGGCACAGTAGTAAAGCCGTGTACCTCCAGTACCGACTCAAACACTTTGTATGCCTCTTCCACTGAGATTTTGCTTGGAGAGAGGACCGTGACTTTGCCCCGGACTTTATCGTCCACCACAAAATTCTTCCCGGTCAGCTCACTGATAAATTTAATGAAAACCTTGATATCGACTTGGTCGAAATCCATACTGATGGTCTTTTTTGCCTGTCCCCTGGGGCCAGTCCGACTCTCGGTCTGAGCATCCCCTCTGGCCGTCAAGGCGAGAAGCATCATAAAAGTCAAGAACCACACGGACGCACGTAAGGTTTTCCTGACCATAATCATTGTGTCTCATTCCTTATGTATGTGTCTTTGGCCATTGGTCAGATAGTAGCTTCCTACTCGGTGTCTTTGGTTACAGGGTTATGACGCTCTGTTGTCATCTACTCGATTTCGTAACGCAAATTCTCCTTGCGCCGCCCCCGTTTTATTTCCAGGGAAACCTGGCCTCCTTCCATGAGACTCTCATAGAGTTCGACTGCCTGATCAGGTGTGGTAATGGTCTCGCCGTTCACCCCCTGGATTACGTCGCCGTTACGCAGTCCCATCTTGGAAAAAAGGCTACCAGGTTTGATGTTACTCACCAGAAAACCGGCCGGCTGCCTTCCCTCCATGAAAGGACGAATGCGCACCTGCTGCATCAACTCATTCAGGTTGGCCATTTGAGATTCCAGTTCCTCACGGTCTAAACGGACGGAACTTCTGGCGGTTGGCCTCCGCCGGGTTCGAGGTGCCCGCTCTCGAGCCGGGGTTTTTCCCGTACTCTCGTCGGGTACCATGGTAAGCACTTCATCTCGTCTCCCGGTATTGATAACGACATTGTGCCTCAGTATTCTCTTTATGAGCGCCTGTTTTACTCGATCGCCCTCCTTGTAGACTTCCTGCTTGCGGGTGCTTCGATCTTCGATGATGGCAGAACTTTCTTCTGGCTTACTGGCCACCACCGTGCCAACCAACTTCAATCCGAGGCTCTTTAACGCCACTGGCATATCGTCCAGGACAATTTCTTCCGGGGGAGGTTCTGCTAAACCTTGCGAGGTTCCGCCAAATAGGTGGCGCTCGGTGATGACTGCGTAGTCTTCCAGGGGTCTGGCATCGGCTGCTGGCTTCACACTGAGCTTCACTGCCTCTTCCTGCATCTCCGGGGTCGGAGCCAGTCTGCCATTCAGCACCGTGATGAAAGCATTCACCCCGAAATACACTAACAGGCTCAGCACCAAAATATCGGCGATCCAGCGGTGTTTAAAGGAGAACATTCTTGACAGTGTTTCAGCCAACACTTCACCCTCACCCCCGGGACAGGGCTTCGGCCGATAGCTCTGCCGTGAGGGGGTCGTTCAGCATGTTCAGGTAATTACTGGTACTTTTTTCTACTACCTTTTCCCACAACTAGCAAAAAATGTCAAAAATTACAATAGCAAGAAAGGTGCCCAACTCTTGAAGATCAAGGGACTTTTTCTCAATAAGACAGTGGAAAGCGGGTTCAAGTTCCTTACGCACGGTGTTATTTATTCTGCGCAGAGCACCCCAAAAAACAAAACCCGGGGAAGCATGGACCGCTCGCCCGGGCCGAAACAATGAAACAAGAGTTTCTACTAATGACGACACTTCCGACGAAATGTTCCCAAATACAGCGCAGCAAGGAACACCAAGCCGACGCTTATCTGCAGGGCGTTGGCTGACTCGTGCTCACCAATAAAATCTGCCGAACTATCAAGTTTCTGGCCAAAACCTGCTGTGGTAATAAAGCAGGGACCGCCGCCACCTCCTCCACCACCACCTCCTCCACCATCATCAGCAGGGGCAGTTGTGGTTGCACTAACTTCAGCAGAAAAGTCGGAGTTATTGGTGCCATTATAAGACCTTATGCGGTAGTAGTATGTTGTCGTCTGAGCCAAACCAGTGTCGTTATAAACGGTTGAGTTTGCTGCGGTGGTAGCTATCTGGGCGTACATCCCACCGACACCCATCTTCCGTTCTATCTTGAAGCCATCTTCGCCATAAGACCTGTCAGACCAGGTTAACCTGATTCTACTGCTTGATGCAGCCGCTGCTGACAACTTCGAAGGGGGAGCCGGAACATTGCGGATGCTGTAATATGCGTTTATCCGGCCCGCCGTCAGCAGAATCCCAGCTAAACCTGATTTAACTTCAGCGCCATTGAGTATCCGCTCCTTGATCTGGATGGCCGACAAACCTGGGTCGTCTGCAAGAAGGAGGGCGGCCAGGCCGGAAACGTGCGGCGTGGCCATGGAGGTGCCCTGAGAATACTGGTAGTATTGGTCTTGAGGATCTAGATACGTGCTCTCCGCAGTGCTAACTGACACATCGTCGATATACCAGCCATCGTCTGAG
>JASFGC010000238.1:0-5977 GCA_050123975.1 Syntrophobacterales bacterium
AACCTTCCTACTCTTTACACCAAGAGCAAAGAGGCCCATGAGGCGGGAGATCTGGAAGTTGCTGCCCGTTTACTGCTGGAGGTGCTCGCTTACGCCGAGTGGTCTCTCACCGATGTGGCTGATGGAGCCTGGCGAGATATTCCCACGGACCTGTGGCAACAGACCACGGGCGTCGAGCGAGATCAGGCTGAGATCTCATGGCTGGAGGCGGTTGTAGACCATGCCGGTAGTACTGGAATGGAGGTGCCAAAACTGAGAGATGACGGTTCTTTGTTAGAGACAGCTCTGCAGGAGGGCTTCCCCGAGGAGCAAAGTTTATGTCTTACCACCGATACTGTGGACAAGCGGCGAAGCCTCTATCGCCTCATGGAAAAGAAAGGGATCGTGGTCGATTTTGGCGTGGCTTCAGGTAGTAGCCGTCAAGTTCGCTCCCAGCAAGAAAAAATTTTGAGAAACTTGGCGCAGGAAACCCTTTCCGCAGCGGGCAAGACCATTGAGCCCGAGGCGCTGGCTTTGCTTTTTGAGCGCACCGGATTTAATCTGTGGGCCCTCAAGACTCAGCTAGAAAAACTCATGTCGTTCGCGGGCGAGGCGACGCTCGTAACTCGCGAGCACGTTGAGGATTTGAGCGACCAGTTCCGGGAGGAACCTCTCTATGAATTAAATAACGCAGTGGCTATACGGGACTGCGAAACCGGTTTACTTGTGCTCAATCGACTCTTGGACCAAAACTACCACCCACTCCAACTACTCGCGTCCTTGGCAAATGAAGTCCGACGCTTGCTGGTGGCGCGTGAATTTATAAATGAGCATCTGGCGGGCAGCTTGGACCGTAGTATCTCTTACGGTGGCTTCCAGAAAATTATTTTACCTGTGGTCAAAGAGAAGAGCGACAAAGAATCTCCTATAGCTAATCTGCACCCATTTGCCTTGCACAAGACAATGGTCCGCAGTGCGACCTTTCAGATCGCGGAGTTGGTCGAATTGCTGCAACATCTGTTCGCTGCTGATCTTACCTTGAAGAGTAGTGGGATCCCTGAGCGTGCAGTTATGGAAGGATTGATTATCAGGCTGTGCAGTGCTGGAAGTAAGCAGTAAGCGGTCCTTCGACAGGCTCAAGACAGGTAAACGGTGAGCAGAGGGAAATAAAGCGAAAAATACGAAAAACACCTGGCGCTTGCCACTGGGTCGCTTATAGTTGTATTTCTTGATGCATTACCGCAAGACGTTGCAATGTTTCTTCGTTTACGCGTACGCCAAGTCCATGGCCTGTTAGCGGTTGGGCCACCCCACCAGGTCCGAATTCCACCGGCTCATTGACTATGTCGTCTTTCAGGAGATAACCGGAATAAGAGCCCTCCAGATAGAGCAACTTTTTGCTTGTGGCGAGTTGTCGTCCAGCTGCAGACAGTATCCCGGTTTCCCCCACTTGACATCCCAGTTGTGCTGCGATTGCGTTTTTTCGGGCCATTTCGTACATACGATTTGCAGCGAGGATTCCCCCGCATTTGGACAATCTGAGGTTAAATACCTGACAAGCATCCAGAGAGGCAAGTTGTTTTGCATCACGCTCGAGACACAATGATTCGTCTGCAATGATGGGGATCTCTATCTGTTCCGCCAGACGTTTGAGTCCCTGGATGTCCTCTTTGGGCACCGGTTGTTCCACGGCGCTGATACCATAGGGCATCATTTCCTCAATTCGTTTCTTCGCTTCCTCTGTACGCCAGGCTCCATTGGCGTCAACCCGGATATCGATCTCATGCCCCAGGATCTCACGTGCCAGAGACAAAACCTCTGTGTCCCTTTTGTTACCCACCTTCATCTTCACAAAAGGCATCTCCATGTCGCGAATGAGGTGCAAGAGACGGTGGAAACTGGGTGGGGACATCATGGGGATTACCGCACTGTAAATAAGAGGTTGATCTGCATCTCCCAGCATCTGGGCTATGGATTGCCCCCAGATCTTGCCTGCGGCATCAAGTATGGCAAGTTCCAGGGCGCAACACGCAGCCGGGGCTTGAGCTCGATTTTCTTCAGAAAGCAGCTTCGCCAGAGCTTCTATCAAATCCTGCGGTCCAGAAAAATGGAATCCATTGAGTGCTGGAATGAGATGGTTTTGCAGAAAGCGCAAACTGGATTCCATTACTTCACCAGTCACATATTGCCTGGCAATACCTTCGCCGAAGCCAACCACACCCGAATCGGTAACCACCTTCACTACCAGGTTTTCGCTATGGGTGCGCTCAGCTAGGTAATGTCTAATAGGCATGCATAGCTGAATCTGCAAGAGATACAGATGTATCTTTTCCAACCGCATGTATGGTTCTCGTTTCCTTGAAAATCGTGTCGCCGAGGGCAGTGCGAACCTGCTTCCATTGATACCACTGGTGTGGCGCCATATAGATATACTGCTCCAAAGCCCGGAGGGCCCTATGGGAAATGGATGTGGCCTGGGCCTTCTGGGCTTGATCAACCAACGAATGTAACCTCAATTTGTAGCTATTTCGCTTCAGTCGACATACAAGCCCGAAGATGACGGGCGAATGGTGACGACGGTGAAGCAGATCTAAGGTTCGATCGAGCGGACTAGGGCAGCCAAGGAATTGGGTTGACCTGTCTCGATAGGGACGCCAGGCCTCAAATTCATCACATTCAGTGATAAGTATCTGGTTTGATTTCAATGCCTGGAGGGCGTTGAAGATGACTTTTTCGCCCGCGTTGGCGTCCAATAAGGTTATGCCTACACTCGAGCCTCGCCGGACAAGGGCCCGTTTCAGCCGTGGTGTCTTGAAACGGACAACCATTGTAACCGGGTATCCCTTGAGGGCCAGAAAAAGCGGCAAAAACTCGACGGCCCCAAAGTGGCCGGTCACCAGGATGACTCCCTTACCTTGGGAGAGAGGCTCATCTATGAGGTGCTTGCCCTCAAATTCTACGTGTTTTAAAAGAAAACGACAGACCTTGCCGAAATGTGCAAACGCTATGAGCAATTTTTCATGGTAGTGAGCGTATATGCCACGGAAAGTTCGGCGAATGATCAGATCAACTGGCTGTTTCTTGGGAAAACGACGAACGACAGCCGACAAGTTCTGTTTGATCTGTTCCTTTTCTTCACGGCTGCAGAAGAAGTAAATGCGTCCCAATAGACCCAGATAAGCCCGCACTAAGGCTCTAGGCAGCCAGCGCATCAATATGGTATTGAACCGCCACTGCAGAAAACGGCTGAGTCCGACCTTACCAACAGAGCGCTTCAGTGCTCTTTTCATACCATTCCCCCCCTAACTTATTTGAAAAGAGTTTCTAAACCCTTCTGAGTTCAGCTCTGTACAGCTATATTTTCACCACTCAGCGATGTTGTTCCATGTTTCTCCTTGGTATTTTTCCCTGGTCGAGGACCTGACGAACAGCAGAAACCAGCTCCTCTGGCTTAAAGGGCTTGTGAACCAGACTTACCCCAGAGGCCATTAATTGTTGCAAGCCATTTTCTCTGGAGCCGTAACCACTGCAAATGATGACTTTTATAGCAGGGTCAAGTTTTCTGAGGCCTGTCAGTGTGTCTTTACCACCCAACTTCGGCATGAGTAGATCCAGGACAACCAGGTCAATATCCGTCCCCCTGCTCTCGTAGATTTCTAAGGCTTCCAGGCCATCGCAGGCCAGGACAACGTCATAGCCGTAACTGCTCAAAATCTCGTTTCCTAAATCACGCACCATTGGCTCATCGTCCACCAGCAGGACTGTCTCCTCACCTGCCAAACCGGGGCTTAAGCGACGCAATGATTGTTGCTTGTCTTTATCCTGTGCAACTCTGAAAAGAAGATCAAAGACTGTGCCCTTGCCTAGATCACTCTCCACATATACGTAACCTCTGGAATTTTGGACGATGCCATAGACCATGGCCAATCCCAGCCCCGAGCCCTTACCCACTTCTTTGGTGGTAAAAAATGGGTCGAAAATCTTGTCCAGATCCTCTTGGGCGATGCCGACGCCGTTGTCAGCCACCCGAATCCGGACATATTGACCTGGTTCGGCCGCTAAATCTTTGTAAGTAGACGGTGGTTTTCCGTCCAAATCCACCGCAGCGGAGGAAATGGTTATCATCCCTCCGTTGGGCATGGCGTCACGAGCATTGAGGCAGAGATTAAGAACTGCTTGCTGCACCTGGGTGGAGTTTGCTGCTATGGGAGGTAAGCCCTGGTGTAAGTCCAACTGCACCTGCAAATCCTTTCCCAGTGAACTTTCCAGCAACCTATTGGTCTCCCGAATGACACGATTCGGATAGACTATCTGCAAATCCTCGGGTTGGGTTCCGCGACTAAATGCCAGCAGCTGCCTAACAAGATCAGCGGCACGTAGGCTGGAAGTTTCAATGATGTCAATAAAACGTTTGGTTTCCTCCTGACCGCGGAGTCTATGTTTCAGCAGGCTGGCATAGCCGAGAACACCAGTGAGTATATTGTTGAAATCGTGTGCAATTCCCCCGGCCATGGTGCCGATGCTCTCCATTTTCTGTTGGTGCAGAAGTTTGGTTTCCATTCGCTTCTTTTCGGTGATGTCGGTCACCATGGCAAAACTGCCCTTGTAGCGCTCCCCGTCCATAATGGGAACACTACTTATTATGGCTGAAACATGCTCTCCCCCTTTGCAGATCATCTGAATTTCTTCTTGGGCCACCAGACCTCGCATGTTCTGCACCAGGAGGTTGAGAAAAATGCGCTTCTTATCCGGGGTTACCAGTTGGTTTATATTACGGCCGAGCATCTCCGCGTAACCCAGAATGGCGGACAGCCGTTGATTGGCGAAGGTAATTATTCCGTTTTCATCCACCACCCAGATACCCTCATGAGCGTTTTCAACCAACTCGCGGTACTGGCGTTCCGAGTCTTCCAATTTTCTGTAGAGATTAGCATTGTGGATGGCGATGGCGATCTGGTTGGAGAAGCTTATAAGGAAGTCCTTTTCTGTCGAGATAACTTGCCCTCCCGCCTTTTGCTGATCGCCGACCAACACTCCGAATACCTTGCCCCGCACTTTCAGCGGCAAAGCAATGAAAGCCTGCGGCTTAAATTTTTTTATGAGAGGATTTTCCTTGTTAATCTGCGAATCAGCAACATTATCCACCAGCTCAGTCTTCCCGGTCCTTGCCACTCTGGCGATGATGTTTGACTTCTTCTGCAAGGGTACAGTGTAGGATTCTGCTTCCTTGATGTATTCAGTTGGGGCGCCCACAGCGTGCGCCAAGTACAATATTTCCTGTTCTTCGTCCAGCAGGAATATTGCCGCCCTGTCCAGCACCGATACATCCACGAGGCGCTGGAGAATCAGAGTCATCAGCTCTTCAATGTCTAAGGTTGAGAGAATGGCCGTGCTCGCCTCCTGGAGGCTGACTAGTCGGTCTAGCTGGGACTTGAGCTGGTTGTTTAGAGCGTGAACCTCAGCATACTTGTCACGTAGGAGCTCTTTGTCCTGCTCCAACTCTTCAATGGTGGCCCTGGCCAGTCTCCAGGGTGCAATGAGCCTCAGCAGCAACCGTTTGAACGATGGCCGACGCTTCCAGCTCAGGTGATACTCACAGTAGCTGTCACCCTCAAAGTAGCACTTGCGCTCCTCCAACTGTAAAGGTGGCTCGTTCCAGACCACCGGAACTGCAGTGTAAACGCCGCGGTTCATTAGACAAAAATCCCGAGTCATGGGGATATCTTTAAACCACTCGAGACGGACCACAGCTCCATCCCGATTGAGTTCCGCCAGTTGGACCCGTTTGTTACGGTTGAATTTATCATTGAGACTTTGGATGTGCTTAAGGGTACGACCGTGGTTGCGAATGGCGGAAAAAAGGACACGCTGAATGTAGCCGAGGCGCCTCTTGGCCACAGACTCGAAGCCGATCTCAAAAACCACATCCTCGTTGCCAAAAAGTTCTTTCACTCTATCGTAAAGACGGATAAGCACATTACTAGAAATCCAGTTGTTG
>JASFGC010000239.1:0-5967 GCA_050123975.1 Syntrophobacterales bacterium
AGGGGTCCAGTTTCCACATGATCTCGATGGTATTGGCATGTTTGCTTTTGCTGTACTGGGTGGCCTCATCCGGGTGGCAGCGGGAGCAGTCCTTGGGAGTGACAATCGAGGCAATGGGCATTTTGTATTTGCCTTCTCCCCAGGGCAAATCCGATCTGCTATAGTACTTCTCATGGTCCTTTGCAATGTCCCGGTCACCGGGCTGGACCAGGTGGCAGTCCAGGCAGGTGATATTGGCGTTGGCATGGCGACTTTTGGCCCAGTCCGCAAACGTACCGGGTGTCGTTACGCGGTGGCATTCGATACATGCCTGGGCTTCAGGAGGGACACTGCGCTCAATCCGGTATTCCTTGACCTTGGCAAAATTGGGCTGCTGAGCCGTGGCTGTAACCACAATCAAACCAGCGGCCAGCAAACCCATGGTGAAAAACAGCAATGTTCGCCTCATGGGTCTTGCTCCTTTCAATGAATGTTTTATGATCCCTAAAAAACGATTTAAAGCTTTTTGAGCCCATTGGCCTGGTAAGGCACCTTTCGGGTCTGGCGAAACATCACTAGACCTCTTTCAGAATGCACCAGATCATAATGACAATCGATGCATTTTTTCTCGTAACCCGGTCTTGCATACAGCACTGAGCGATGGGCCAGCATGGCGCCGCGTTTATATGGCATATTGAGCAAATTGCGGTGGCATTTCTGGCACTCGCTGTTTCTAAAAGCGGCATAGGCGTTATTGCGCGCTTTTTCCCGGTCATATTCATCAACAAAGAAATGCATCGCCACATCTTTAATGCCGTGGTAGGTCTTGGCAAAGAAAAAATCGAAGGTATTCGCAGGGGCGGGCAGGTGGCAGTCCATACAATCGACAACGACACCTGAAGCGTTGTTGGTATGCGTGGAAGAGCGCCACGCCACAACCGCAGGCTTTATTTCATGGCATGTTGCACAAAAATCAGGAGTGGAGGTGCGAACCATGGTGTAGTAGGACATGCTGAATAAGGGAAAGGCGATGAACATTCCTACGACAATAAAAATGGCGGGTTTGATAAACTTTTTCATGGTTGCGTCCCTGCAGTAGTTATATGGGTTTAGCTCCCTGGTTTTAGAGTCCCACGTTCGTACTACTATAACTTTGCGGTCATAGACCTCGGCCTCTGCCGCTAAATCCTGAACTGAAAATGCTCTAGCGAGCGCATTCCCCGTAGCTTGCGGCGGGGTTAGCGAGCGAACTACAATAAAATGGAATCACTTCCTTACATTTCGAATCCGCAGGAGGCGGACTGCCCCGCTTTAGTCCCGCTAAAGCGGGGCAGGGAGCTTCAATTTTGAGTAATAATTTCTGGATCTTTTGAAAGTGGTAAGCGTGTTTATATACTAATTAAGTATGATATATGAAATAAAGCCGAGAATCGCGAAATTGTCAAGCAATTTAGCATGAAAAAAAATTCTCAAACACATATTAGCAGAACTTGAAATTGCTAATGGGGAGTTGTCAGGTAAGCTTCAATTTTTCTCGTAACTGCAGAGAAAGATTTCTCGTTGCCTCGAAAGCCTTCTCCACTGTTTTCTCACCGTCAGGATTTACCAGGCAGCAGGTGGCAGGGGAGAGCATACTGCGGGAAAGGAGAAAGTCCTGGTCAATACCCTTTTTGTCCAGGGCAGTCCAGATTTCAACGAGTCTATTTTCCAGGCTATCGAGAGTCTCTTCCTCAAATGGCTCAGTATTGGCCGGGACAATACCCCACACCAGCCTGCCGCCGCGATCCAAGAATTTCCAAATTGAGCCGGCGTATTGCGTGAAGACTTCACCGTTGCTGTATACATCCAGTGAGAGGACGTCCATATCCAGTCCCAGGAGGAAATCCCAATCAGGATTGCCGCAGAGATGGATACCGCGGGGTCTGTCGATCATGGCAAAGAAGTTTTCCATGTCTTCTCGAGCCGCTATATCTCCATATCCTGCCATGGCGCTGAAAAGGAACTGCAGACCTGGCTCGTCAATGAACATGAAGACATTGGGGTTCAATTTCTCCAGACGGTGCAGCTGTGCGTTTACCCGTTTTGCCATAAATTCCATCAGAAAGGGTCGAACAGTATCGTTAAAAATGATAGGGCGGTCATCCTGATCCACCACATTGAAACCGAAACTCACGGGCCCTTCCATCTGACCCCGAATAGCTGGGCGATCTGAGAAATCCATCTTCAAAAACTTATGGTACACCACTGAATATTCTTCGCTAATGTCGAAATATTCGGGTTCATCAAAGTGCGCCATGGTTTCCTCAAATTCAGCCACGAATTTTTCCATTGAAAATCTTAAGGTGCGTTTCTCCAGATCCAGGAGAATTCCTGGAAAATGCTCAGATGCTTGAACGTACATGTCCTCAAAGTAGTTAACCAGGGGCAGCTGGGGCCAGAAGGGCACATCCAGTGACAGGGCCATCTCCAGGGCCCGGTCTACATCCGTATGGGGCATAACTGCCATAGCAGTGGTTAAGAGGTTCCCAGGTATCGGCATGGTTTCAACTCCCCTCCGGTTTTGTTGCCCGATCCGAATGCCACCTCAGATAAATCCGAAATTCGAATATCGAAATCCGAAACAATTTCCCAATTTTCAAAATTCAAAACACCAAAACAAATTGACTCTATTTTAAGGCATCATCGTTTTGAACATTCGGAAATTTGGATTTCGAATTTGTTTCGTGCTTCGTGCTTCGGATTTCGAATTTCAAAGACGATCACACTAATGCGAATCCTTACCCTCCAATTCCTTCAACCTTTTCTTAAGCTCCTTCTGCTTTTGCCACCTTTCAGTGACATCCCGGATAACAGCGGCTGTTCCAAGTGGTTCACCAGAATCACTGGTCACCAGGACTATGGTAAATTCAATGGAGATGCGGCTGTCGCCTTTGGTAATTGCGGGTACCGCCAGGGTTTCCTTGCCATATTTTGTCTTGCCGCTGGCCATTACTTTTTGGTAGCCCGCCCAGTGTCTCTTCCGCATCTTCTCCGGCACAATAAGATCGAGGCTCTGACCTAAGGCCTCTTCCGCCGAATAACCAAATATAACTTCAGCTCCCGAGTTCCAGAGGCGAATGATGCCTTCTCTATCCGCAAAGATGATGGCATCTGCAGCCTTTTCTACTATCTGTCGGCTCAGCCATTCTTGGGTATATGCAGTCATGGGGTTCTTCCTGATCTTTAGAGAATGGTAGTAAATGAAAACAACTTTTTACTACAAAAGCAAATGGGCTGTGATGGTCAACGGGGTAGGGTATTTACTGAACTCATTCCTCCCAATGGATAGCCTCCACTGGACACGAATCGATGGCCTCTTCAATAAGATCCTCGGGGCCTCCTTCCGGTTTGATTACTTCTGATGTACCTGTTTCCTCATTGAGCTGAAATACTTCAGGACAGATCCCTTCGCAGGTTCCGCAACCGATGCATTCATCCTGGTCCACGACGACTATTCGCGCCATTACCCATAAACCTCGACTCTATGTTTGAGTGATATGAGATGTGGGATGTGGGATAAATGGGTACAACTCTCATCCTCTATCTCATATCTCACATCACACATCATTTGAATTCAGGCGGGGGCGTACCCCCGCCTGAATTCACCCTTTATCCCAAAATCGCCTTTAGATCCTCATCCGGCGTGGTGATGGGCTTGATGTCAAAGTTCTTCACCAAGACATCGAGCACATTGGGGGAGATAAACGCCGGTAGGGAAGGTCCAAGGCGAATGTCCTTGATTCCCAAATGCAGGAGACTCAAGAGGATGGCCGCTGCTTTTTGCTCGTACCACGAGCAAATTATTGAGAGCGGCAGATCGTTTACTCCAACATTGAAGGCATTTGCCAGAGCCACAGCAATCTGGATTGCCGAATGGGCATCATTGCACTGGCCGATGTCCAGTAACCTCGGGATTCCACCGATGTCCCCCAGGTCCTTGTCGAAGAAGCGAAACTTGCCGCAGGCAAATGTCAGAACCACGGTGTCCTCGGGAGCTTTCTCCACAAACTCGGTGTAGTAATTCCGACCGGGCTTGGCGCCATCGCAGCCTGCCACCACAAAGAAATGACGGATGGCTTTGCCCTTTACTGCTTCGATGACTTTGTCGGCAACACCCAGAACAGTATTTCTGCCGAAGCCCACCATTACTTCCTTACCGTTTTCATCCTCCTGGAAGCCCGGCAGGGCAAGGGCCCGATCGATGACCGGCTGAAAATTGTGGTCGGATATGTGGGCTATTCCCGGCCACCCAACCAGACCACAGGTAAAAATGTTATTGCGGTACTCCTCCTTGGGCCTTTGGATACAGTTTGTGGTCATCAAGATAGCACCAGGGAATTGAAGGAACTCTTTGCCCTGATTCTGCCAAGCGGTGCCATAATGACCATAAAAATGTTCGTATTTCTTTAGCTCCGGGTAACCGTGGGTGGGTAGCATCTCGCCGTGACTGTAAACATATATGCCCTTGCCCGCGCTTTGCTTGAGGAGCTCTTCAAGATCTTTGAGATCGTGACCCGAGACCAGAATGGCTTTGCCTTTCTTATGTCCCAGCGGCACCTTTGTTGGCACTGGATGGCCGTAGGTGCCAGTATTTCCCGCATCTAAGAGTTCCATCGTCCTAAGATTGATCTCACCGCATTTGAGGGCCAGTCCGACCCAATCTTCGAGTCCAAGGTCGTCTCTCCAAAGGGCCGCAAGACCTTCGTGGACGAAGCCATAGACAACATCGTCCTCTTGCCCCAGAATCTGAGCATGATCAGCGTAAGCAGCGACCCCCCTGATGCCGAAGAGCACCGTATGTTTAAGCGAGAGGATATCATTGTTGTCAGTGGGATAAGATTTGATCCCCACTCCCTCTCCCTGCTGAATCATTCCATCTAGGGTGGCTTCGGGTTTGAATGTGGCAGGGCCGTTGGCGAAATCAACTTTACCTCCCGCAGCCTTGACCTTCTCTGCCAACTGCTCCCGCTTTTCCACCGTTTGATTAATCAACTCCACGAAGCGATCAGGATCGAAGTCCACATTCGTCAAGGTGGAAAAAGCGGCCTTGACTGTAAACACATTGACGTCCCGCTCGCTAACGCCAACTTTTTGGCCCTCAACCGCATAATGCGACAGTCCAATAAGACCATAGGTCAATAGATCCTGAAGGGCAGCGACCTCGGGCTCTTTGCCACAAACCCCGATCTTGGTGCACCCTTCGCCTTTCGCCGTTTGCTCACATTGATAACAAAACATAGACATCCTCCTTTTCTAAAGCTGAACTAATCTGCTCCAATAGTTTTCTTGCGCTTTAAGTTGAGTGTAACCGTAACGAATTGCATGGTCACCGACATTGACTTAAGTCAAGAGATAAGAAAAATTCAAGCTTCATTTAGTTTTAGAAAAGTTGTTTTAAGGACCAGTCTCGGATAAAGATTGAGAGCTGTTTTGGAGTACTGGAGCATTGGAGTGTTGGAAAAAGCGAAAACCCAACTTTCAACTTGAATGAGTTCTTTCATTACTTCATTACTCCATTACTCCAGAAGGATGCCGCACGAAGGTAAGACTTTAAAAGCGACCCCTGGGGACGGCTCAAAGTCGGACCCTCAGGGTCCGGGGTCTTACTTCTTTCAAATTGGAATAATGTCATTCCAAAATGGCATATTCTTTTCTGGGTTACATTTGTATCCTATCTGTAACTTATTGATATTCTTAATATTTAAAAACTACCTTTTCTGGTATGATTAGTGCTTTAAAGAATTAAGTCCTTCCGAACATCCACCGAACTTTGGCTCTCAAATCCAGGGAACACGGTAATCTAACTTTTATAAGGAGACCCATATGGCAGAAGAGGTAAAGAAAGAGAAAAAGAAAAAGGAGCTGCCCATTGCGCAGGTGACCACCTGCAAGTCAACCCAGCAGATGTTGCGCAAGGCAGCGGAAGATGGTGTAGAGACCGCCTTTCAT
>JASFGC010000240.1:0-5961 GCA_050123975.1 Syntrophobacterales bacterium
TTTACCATTTACCGTTTCCTGTTTACCTCACACTTTGCGCTATGCACTTAGCGCTCTGCGTCAAGGGACAGTTCAAAGGTGGGTCCCTTAGGTCCGGATTCTTTACTGGTCAGGTCCCGGTTTCTGGATGGCAGATTGGCGAATAGTTCTCAGTGTCCCGGACACTAATTTCTCTGTGTCATAGCCAGCGTGAAAGGTATTGATGTCCGGGGCGTTCACACGACCAATCGCATAGGTAAGCCATTGCACGGCTAGGACGAGATCGAGAAATTGCTGCAGAGGCTCATTGGTGGGTGGCAGCTTCACCATCTCAATGGGGTTATGGGAGTGGATGGGCATAATAGGTTGCTCAACTGATTCAGACTGGATCCAAATAATGCGCGCCTCAAAAAGCTCCTGGAGCACCGGGACTACTTCCGCCCCCCGAGCGGCAGTGTCGTCGTCGACAATGAGGAAAGTGACGGTGTCGGACGAACGGGTGACGAAATAGTGAGTGTGGCAGTATTCC
The DNA here is from genome assembly GCA_050123975.1 of Syntrophobacterales bacterium. Classification (GTDB taxonomy): domain Bacteria; phylum Desulfobacterota; class Syntrophobacteria; order BM002; family BM002; genus BM002. The sequence goes on from JASFGC010000240.1 coordinate 509, forward strand.
TCGATACCAGTGAAGTGGGCCACCCGGTTGAATTCATGCATCTTGTAGCTGGCGAAACGGGCAACGATTCTTGCCAAGCCGCTGCCAAGAAAGAATGTTTGACCGCTTTCAGCCCAGAGAGCGGCTTTGGAAAAAAGTGATTCGTGGAAGGCGGCTGATAACAGACTGCGAGTATGGGCTAGAAAAATGTGCCAGTCCAGCTTGATCTTCGCCGCTCGGATGAGAGTGAGAAGGACAGCCCAAAACGTCTTGGTTTGGGCGACATCGTGGTGGTAACCTACGTATTGCTTTGCTTGTTCATCCAGGTAATTTGTCTGGTGGAGTTCCTCTGCAGGCGAGGCGAGGATGGGCCATACCACGGTTGCAAGTTGTGCCAGGGGGCTGTGCAGATTGTCAGTGACTGCTACCACTGATGCGCCTGCACCCAGAGCACGTTTTGCTCCCTCCACCACCCGTGCAGTGCGGCCGGAGACACTAATGCCGATGAAGACATCCCCTGGTTTCAAGTCTTGAGCGCTTTGGCTGGCTTCCAGAGAGGGCAATCCTGAGACCTGGCCACGCTGTTCCAGGAGCCTGTGTCCAAATAAGGCAGCGCAATGAGAATCGCCCGAGCCGCTGATGATAATTTTGCCCTCCGCGGCAGGCCAGTCAGGCACCGGGAGTGTATGGTGTAAGGCCGCGATTCTTTCCTGCTCAAGAATTTCTTGAAAGATATATTCACCGCTGAGCATTGAAAAATTCACCTCCTGAGGAAATTTTCTCCAAACTATCCGTGGACAGAGTCAGCTGTCAAGGATCAGCCGCATTTTCCCAAAAGTGGTTTGATCTTTTCTGCCGATGTGCTACAACCTGACCTTCGTGTAATAGGCATAAGGCGTAAGGCGCAAGGCGTAAGGAGAAAATTGTTTTTCTGTTGTTGTTTTTGCCGTGTGCCCTGTACCTTGAACCTTGAGCCGCTCCCTTATGCAGCCCAAAGCCGGGTCCTTCCCCGAATAGTGAGATCTGCGATGGGCTAGGGTTTTTTACTCGATAGGTAATGAACGTACCATGCAAAATCGGCGAATTCTCCTGAAAGACGGTTTTTGGGCTGGCGCCCGCAAGGGGTGGAGCGGTTTTGTCTGGATGATGAAGATTCTGGTTCCCATATCCTTGTTGACCGCTGTGCTGGCCTGGAGCGGCTGGATAGAAAAAGGGAATTTCCTCATTCAGCCGATCATGAGCTGGCTCAGCTTGCCGGCTATGGCCGCACTTCCTCTGCTGATCGGAACGCTTACCGGGATTTATGGTGCCATTGCCGCCATGGTGGTTCTGCCTTTTACCAAGGGGCAGATGACCCTCATCGCCATCTTCCTTCTCATTGCCCACAATTTGATTCAGGAGGGGGTCATCCAGGGAAAATCAGGACTCCATCCCTTGAAAGCCACTCTCTTTCGCTTGCTAGCCGCTACCCTGACGGTTATGGTTGCGGCTCGCTTTCTGGATGTTACCCCAGCAGTTGGACTCGTTGCCAAGACAGCTGTTTCTGTGTCGCAATCCTTTGGTGCCATGATGGGACAGTGGCTCCTGGCCACGTCCCAGCTCTGTCTGAGGATATTTGTGATTATTATGACCCTATTGATTCTCTTGGAAGTACTGAAGAGCCTTGGCTGGATAAACCGAATTGTCACATTGAGCCGGCCTTTGCTCAAGTGTTTGGGACTCAGTGAGAAAGCAGGGATCCTCTGGATGACCGCGGCCATTTTTGGCTTAGCGTACGGTGCGGCTGTCATCGTTGAGGAGGCCAAAGAGGGCCACCTGGGCAGGGAAGAACTGGAGGGACTCCACCTTTCCATCGGCATCAATCACGCTCTAGTTGAGGATCCTGCTCTGTTCTTGGCCTTGGGACTAAGCGCTTTCTGGCTCTGGGTTCCACGCTTGATTACGGCCATGCTTGCTGTTCGGCTTCTCACTTTATGGCAACACACTTCCAAAAAATTGCAGCCATCGAATATTTCAAATCCCTGAGCTCGTTCATTTGTTGATTAGTCAAATTGTTAAATTGTTGAAGGCTTTGAAACCGTTCAAATCGTAAATGGTAAACAGTGAGCAGTAAGCAGTAAAAAAAGAAAGAATCCAGAAGTCAGAAGTCAGCAGTCAGGAGTAAAGGTACAGGGTACAGGGTACAAGGCATCACGCCTTTTTTATTTTTCTCCCCTGACACCTGACACCTGAAACCTTTCATTCATCAATCTACAATCTAAAATCTCTTAAATCCCCAATCCGAAATCCGCAATCCGCGATCTCAAACCAACCCGCCCCGGCATGCGGATTGCAGTGCACCCCACCAGTCCCAGACCTCTCTTTTGGCTTTAATGTGTGTTGCGAAAACGTGGTTCCATTGGCCACTTCTTTTATGAAAGGAATTTAGTCTGTTGAATTCAGTGGTTATAAGATCGCTGTTCACTCTGGTTGTACCCGGCGGGCTCGTTTTTTTTGCGACGGTAATCCTGTTGCAGTTTAGTTCCCTGAAACAATTTGTGTCATCTCTGGTGCACATTTATCCAAGTCTGGTGGCGGCTGCCGGGATATTCCTCGGCTGGCGGTTTAATCGCAGCCGTTTGGTGTTCGCTATTCTGATCTTGGCACTTGCCGACAGAACGTTGCTGATCTTTTCCAGTGGAAGCTCTGGCTCAGCAGGGTTGGGGCTGGCGCTTTACAACGCCATTGCCTTCCTGCTGCCGCTGAATCTTGCGGCCCTATCTTTCGCCCAGGAACGGGGAATTGTTAATGTCCGCGGCCTTGTCCGTTTAGGTGTCATTTTTTTTCAAGTAGTAGTTGTATACGTCATCTGCTTCTTCCCGCAGCTGGGTGTAGCCGGTTATCTCGACTACCAACCTGGAAGCAGTAGCGTCCTCGCCCGTTTGCCTCTGGCTCTGCCTGCCATACTGGCCTTCGGTGTAGCTTTCTTTGTCCTGGCTATGCGTTTTATCCAGCGTGAGACCGTACTCGAGAATGGTTTTTTCTGGGCCCTGCTATCAGTGTTTTTTGCTCTGGCTATAGGAGAGATGGGGAATGATTCCACCATCTACTTCGCCACCGCAGGTCTGGTCCTTGTCATCTCCGTTATTGAGACCTCCCACAGCATGGCATTTCGGGATGAGCTAACCGGGATCCCTGGAAGGAGAGCTTTGGACGAGTCACTTCTTAAATTAACGGGCAACTATAGTGTGGCAATGCTCGATATCGATTTTTTCAAGAAGTTTAACGACCGCTACGGGCATGACGTTGGTGACCAGGTTCTCCGCTTGGTAGCCTCGAAGTTCTCGCAGGTCTCTGGCGGGGGTAAGCCCTACCGTTACGGTGGTGAGGAGTTCACTGTTGTCTTTCCAGGAAAGAGTTTGAGCGAGACGATGCCCCATCTTGAGAAATTGAGAAAAGAAGTGGCAAAGACCCGATTTATCGTACGCGGTGGTGATCGGCGCCGTAAGAAGCCAGCGAACCCGAGAAGGGTGGGGGGACCTCGAAAAAGAGTCAAGATAACCATGAGCATCGGCGTAGCTGAACGGAACCAACGATATGGGAGTCCGGCCCAGGTGATCCAGGCGGCGGACAAAGCGCTCTACCGCGCCAAGAAAAAGGGACGAAATCGGGTAAGCAAGTAAACCGTAATCTTAAGAGATCTATAACCTTAAATCCGCACTTCGCACTCCGCACTCCACAATCAAAGAATCCAGTAGCCAGTAGCCAATGGTAAGCAGTGAGCAGTAAGCAGTAAGCGGTAAACTGTTATTTAGAGACGAATATCGCAAATTCCTAAATTCTAAATCCGCAATCCGAAATCCAAAATCCGCAATTCTATCTTTTGTCCTCTGTCCTCTGTCGTCTATCTTTCCCCATGCTCTATGCCCTATGCTCTATGCCTTCTTCACTCCGCACTCCGCAATCAGAAATCCCTTCAGCGGTCGTCTTTTCCTTTCCCTCCACCCTTTTGAGCTTCCTCTTCTTGGGTTATGGCAAGTGCCGCAGCGGCAGCCGCCTCTCTCTTTTTTTGGTCAAGAGCGGTTGCGGGCTTGTCCTTGCTTTCGCTCTTTTCATCAGGCTTAGCTGATTCTGTATCCGGCGGCAGATATACGGTAACGTTTCGATGGGCGAACTCTATGCCTGCCGCACGAAAAGCCTCTTGAACCCGTCTGTAAACTTCGCGGCGGACGAGGAACTGCTGGCCGGGAATTGTTTTGAATTTGATCCGCATGATCATGGCGGAATCATCCATTTCTCTCACACCCTGGGACTTTATCTTGCCGAGCAAACCTGCTGAGAGCTTCTCGTCTTTTTGAATCTCCTTATTTATCTTTTTAATGATCTTTCTGACTTTATCGACATCGGTGTCGTAACGAACCCGAATATTAAGCTTCATGATGTGGTAGTCGCGACTGTAGTTGGTAACCGTAGCCATGTCACCAAAGGGGATGGTATGAACCGGGCCACGATGGTGGCGAAGCCTCATTGAGCGTATGGATATCTGTTCCACCGTACCCCTTTGTCCAGCAGTTTCCACATAGTCGCCAACGCGAAAGGCATCGTCAATGAGAAAAAAGACCCCTGAGATGATATCTTTAACCAGGGTCTGGGCGCCGAAACCGATGGCCAGGCCAACAATACCTGCGCCGGCTATCATGGGCCCTATGTCCAAACCCAATTCCGACAGCACAATCATGGTTACTATGACGACCAGGACAGCAAGAACGAATTTTCTCAGGAGCAAGAGCAAGGTGCCCTTCCGGGTGCCGCCGGCGCCTCCCTCTTCCATTTCTTCGTCGTCATCGGGAAATTCCTCCCGGAGTTTTCTATCTATTAAGGTCTTGGAATACTCCCAGACAATCAAGCCAAGCAGAAAAACCATAATCACGCTGAGGACGGTTGATGAGAAAACCCGGGTCACTGAGATGTCAATGCCCCACAACCTGAGAACCAGGAAAAACATGGCCACCACCAGGACGATACGGAACAACCGTTTGACAAAGGGGACATAGGTGTGCGCAGGCGTTTTCTTTTCGGCATCAAGAGAGGGTTCGCCCGGTGTGTCCGGCTTATCTTCTTTATCATCTCCGCTCAAATCTACGGTCTTAGGTAATTCACCAGAGGCGACCTTTAGCAATCGCTGCCCCCACTGATCAATGCCGAGGAAGAGGGGAATGACAAAAAGGCTGGCAATGAGTTTGAGAATGGTAACTTTCCCTGCAATCAGGGCACTAATTTGCCAGAAGCAGCCGACAAAAATTACGTAAAGAATGGCAAAAATATGCCAACTTTTGGCAAACCCAGCCCGAAGGGGAGAGTGGTCACAGGTTCCCTCAGCAGCGTCCTGGCAGATCGCCTGGGCCACTTTGTGTCGGCTCTGCCAGATCATGACGATGAGTAATAAGAAAACGCTGAGGCCCGCCGCACTGTATAACAATAGATAGAGTTCTTCG
>JASFGC010000241.1:0-5945 GCA_050123975.1 Syntrophobacterales bacterium
TCCAGTGGTCAAATCATAAAAACATCTAATGACCCAGTGACCTAATGACCCAGTGACTTAACTGGAACCCACCCGACCCAAACATCAAGATTCTTCAGGGTCCTCAGGGTTCTCAAAAATTGCAACAAGCTGCTCCACCACCTTTTCCATCCGCATTCCACGCGAGCCCTTCACCAGCAGCCAATCACCGGCAGCCAGCAAGCTGCTGACCTGCGTTGCCATTTCCTGGTGATCACCTGCCTGGGTCAGGCGGTCGTCACTCATTCCAGCCTCAGCGGCACCGGCAAGTAGATGAGAGGCTTGTTCACCCATGGCCAATAGGTGATCAACCCCTTCCCTGGCCACGATGCCGCCCACCTTTCGGTGAAGAGTCGAGCTATCCTCTCCCAACTCCAGCATGTCGCCTAGCACGGCGACAGTCTTGCCTTGCTTTTTAAGGTGTATCAAAGTTTCCAAAGCGGCGGCCATGGAACCGGGATTGGCATTGTAACTGTCATTTATTATGTGTATATCGCCGGGAAGAGTCAGTATCTCCATTCGTTTGTCAACAGGGTGAAACTCTGCCAGGGCAGCGGCAATTGTGCTCGATGAAAGATTTACAGCCCAGGCGACAGCCGCGGCTGCTACCGCATTCATGATGTGGTGGCGGCCAAGCACCGGCAAGTGAATCTCAGAGATTTCCTCCTGGAGTTTCAGGAGAAAGCGACTGCCGTCAAGGTCCATCGAGACAAGCCGCTCCAAGGTTATGTCGGCAGAGCCTCCCGCCGTTGAGTATCTGACCTGACGGCCAGCGAAAGATGAGGCCACATCAATGACCCTGGGATCATCCATGTTGACCACTATGGTTGCAGTCTCTGCCATACCGGCAAAAAGCTCCCCTTTGGCGGCCTGAATCCCCGCCAGACTTCCCAGTCCCTCGAGATGGGCCGGCTGGATATTGGTAATCATTCCCACATCAGGGTGGGTTATTTCGGTCAAGCGCTCGATTTCTCCTGGTTGATTCATCCCCAGCTCTATCACCGCTGCCTGATGACTGCTGTTTAGCTGCAACAAGGTGAGTGGTACACCCACCAGGTTGTTGAAGGTTCCATGGTTCTTGAGAACCCGCCACGATTGGCTGAAGATGGCCGCGACCATCTCTTTGGTAGTGGTCTTGCCGTTGGAGCCAGTGATCGCCACCAGCGGAATCGGATAGCGGCGGCGCCAGAACTCAGCCATATCCCCGAAGGCACGGAGAGTATCAGGAACACCCACTGCAGGGATCTGCAAGCCCTCAAGGCCACTCGTTTCTTGCTCCTCCAAGGCCACAACCACACCGGCGGCACCACGGCTTACGGCCTGCTCGAGAAACTGATGACCGTCAAATTGTTCCCCTTTCAGGGCTACAAACAGGTCACCTTGATCCAGGGTGCGACTGTCAGTGGAGATCTTGCTGAAGCTTTGCTCTCCACCCTGTACCAGAAGCTGACCTCCGGTTGCCTCCAGTACCTCATTCAAAGTCCATAATTCTTGGTCTTTAATCATTGGCCCAACTTGTGCTGCGGTCACCATGTATCTTCTTGGCTTTCGGAACTGATAAATTCGAAACCCGAAGCACGAAATTCGAAACAAATCCGAATTACCAAAATCTAAATGACCAAAACCAAAAGTACTCTTCGGTAGTCCCCCTGTTTTTGTTTTGAACATTTGAAAATTCGAATTTTGAATTTGTTTCGATATTCGAATTTCGATATTCGGATTTAAGGGCTTTCCTTCTTCTTCCTTTCCTCCAGTGCCTGGGCGGCAACAAGCCGATCATCGAAGTCAATGCGTTTGTTTCCGAGAATTTGATAGTTCTCGTGGCCCTTGCCGCCGATATAAACGACATCTCCTTTTTGGGCATGTTCGATCGCCATCCGAATAGCTTCACTGCGGTCCACCACCAGGCTGTAGCCACGCCTACAGTTGTCACCGCAGTGGGCGAGGGAGGAGAGCAGGGGGAGGCCCTGGGTACGAACTCCCGCTTCGATGTCCGCCATAATAGCGTCCGGGACCTCGCTTCTGGGATTATCTGAGGTAATCACCAAGAGGTCGGCCCTTCGCGCTGCGGCTTCTCCCATAAGTGGTCTCTTGGAACGATCACGATCTCCTCCGCAGCCAAAGACGCAAATGATCTTGCGAAACTTGAGCTCTTGCAGAGAGTCCAGTGCTTTCTGCAAGGCGTCCGGAGTATGAGCGTAATCCACCAGAACCTGAAAGCCCAGATCGTTGGGAACGGGTTCCAGTCTTCCCGGCACTCGGACCAAGGATTGCTCGCCTTCGCGAATCGCCTCCAGTGGCATATCGAGGCCCACTGCCACGGAGGTTGCTGCCAGCAGGTTATACAGATTTAAACGCCCAATCATGGAAGAGTGAACCTCTAGTTGACCTTGGGGCGTATGGAGTAGTGCCTTTACCCCGGATGAATCGCACTGGACCTTGTCAGCTCGAATGTCGGCGTCGGCCGCCATACCGTAGCGAAGCAGCGGACCGTTCACTTGAGAGCACAGTTGCTGGCCCCAGCGGTCATCCCAGTTGATAACTGCAAGTGGTGGTGGCTCAACCTGTGTCTGAAGAATGTGTGAAAACAACCGGCTCTTGGCCGCAAAGTAATTTTCCATGCTGCCGTGATAATCCAGGTGATCTTGTGACAGGTTGGTAAAAAGACCAACGGCAAAGCGGGTGTAGTCCACCCGGTGCATGTCAAGGCCGTGAGAAGAGACCTCCATGACCACGTGGGTAACTCCAGATTCAACCATTTGGTTAAAGGTCTGCTGGAGGTCGAGGGACTCTGGAGTGGTAACCGGTGCTGGCAGCACATGACCTGGATAGCGAATGTTTACTGTCCCTATAACTCCCACTCGAAGTCCGCAGGCTTGTAAGATGGACTCCAGCAAGTAAGCGGTAGTGGTTTTGCCGTTGGTTCCGGTGATGCCAATAACCGTGAGCTTGTGGGAAGGAAAACCGTAAAATTGGTTTGCGATGTGGGCCAGGGCCGCCCTGGAATTGGCAACCTTGATGACGGTTACTCCAGATATGGGCTCCTGTGGTTTTTCCACAACTATGGTGTGAGCGCCCCGGTCGATGGCCTGTTGGACAAAATTGTGACCATCACTATTCGTTCCCTTTATGGCCACAAAAAGACTTTCTTCCGAGGCCTGGTCGCTGTGGTAGGTAAGAGCGCGCACCTGACGCTGCAGGTGGCCGTGCACCTGGAGAGTGGCAAGATCCTGAATCAGGTGTTCCAACAGCAATGTTTCCTCCTAGTCTGCCGTCAGTATGAGGCTGCAGGAGTTAATCGTGCTGAGATTTCTGCCCGGTTCAGGGTTTTGTCCCACCACCCTACCGCTGCCGTGAATATCCAGCGAACCGGTGAAGTTCTGCAATCGATCAAGTGCAGCTCTCAGGCTGAGGCCGGTAAGATCAGGCATCACCGTTGGCTGGCTGCTTTGTCTCTGAGCATAGGTAACCGGTTGCAGGGTCGCAGGAGACTGCGATGTTGATCCAATACTGTCTAGGGTGGCAACATTTTTACCTTTGTTTTGCTTTTTTTCCGGGGGTACCTGGAGGGCGTGGAGAGTCTGCTGGGCGATACGACGAAAGGCAGGAGCCGCCACCACCCCACCATGATAACCCTTCTGGGGCTCGTTGATCACCACCACCACAAGGATCTTGGGATCTGTCACCGGAGCGAAGCCCACAAAGGAGGCAGTGTAGCGATCGTCCTCATAGCCGCCACTCTTGCTGTTACTCTTCTGGGCGGTTCCTGTTTTGCCAGCCGCCTGATACTGGGCGAGCGCAGCCCGAGCCCCGGTGCCTCCAGGTTTGAGTACATCCGCCAGCAGGTCCTTCAGCCGTTCGGCAGTGGTCGCACTTATCACCCGGCGTACTACCCTGGAATTGTTTTGCCTGACTACTCTGCCTTGTCCGTCCAGCACCTCTTTGATCAGAAGAGGTTTCATGAGAAGGCCATCATTGGCTACGGCCCCCAAAGCCATAGCAAGCTGGGTGGCAGATACTGAGAGGCTTTGACCAAAACTAACGGCGGCAAGATCCACCGGAGTCCACTCGTGGGGCGGGCGGATCAAGCCGGCAGTCTCGCCCGGCAGGCCAAGTTCGGTAGGAGCGCCGAAGCCGAAAGCGCGAATGTAATGGTAGAAGCGGTTTGGACCCAGTTTTTCCGAGACTTTAGCGGCCCCGATATTACTGGAAAAGCGGAGAATTTGCGCCAGTGAAAGCCAGCTGAATTTTTTTAGATCGTGAATGGTGTGGTTCAGCACTTTGTATTTGCCATTTTCACAGTAAAAAAGGTCGTCTGGGTGAACCAAAGCCTCTTCCAGGGCTGCCGCCATCAAGAAGATCTTGAAAGTAGATCCCGGTTCGAAAGCATCTGTCACTGCTCGATTGCGCCAGACCGCCGGCCCATAAGAGGAGAAAGAATTGGGGTTAAACGATGGGAACACGGCCATGGCTAAGATTTCTCCAGATTTCGGATCGGTCACCACGGTCATACCGCCCTTGGCCCCATAGTCAGTCACTGTCTTCTGTAATTCTCTCTCGGCAATGTACTGAATGCGTTTGTCCAGGGTTAGTCGGAGACTGTAGGTCTGCGGACCTGAGGCAGCAGGCAGGCCGTGAGTGTAAATGATCTGACCCCGAGCGTCCTTGGCTCCAGGATGGGTGCCAGACTCGCCACGCAAGAGCAGGTCTTGGGCGACCTCTAGCCCTTCCAACCCTATGTGGTCTCGGCCGACGAACCCGAGGAGATGGCCTGCGAGTTCAACATTAGGGTAGTAGCGGCGATCTTCTTTGACAAAGTGAATGCCCTCGAGGCCAAGAGCCCGAACTGCATCGGCTTGTTTCGGGGTGAGATAATGTTTTAACCAGACAAAGGCGCGGCGCTGACGCAATTTTTCTCCAAGGCTAGCCGCCGGGATTTCAACCACTGCAGCAAGTTTTTTGGCAGTGCCTTTAGGATTTTTTATGGCTCGCGGATTGGCGGCCAGGGATTCTAATTCAATGCTGACGGCCAGTTCTTGACCGTTGCGGTCGTAGATATCTCCGCGCCGCGCCTCAAAGTGGAGGTCTTTGCGGATTTGTTTGTTGGCAACGCTCGCCCAACCCTCCCACTGGAAAAACTGGATCTGAAAGCTTCGAGCAATCAACAACAAGAAGCCTAGGAGCAAACCAGTGGCTACAAGAAGAAGGCGGAACCGTATCCAGCGAACCGTAAAATTATTTTGGCGAGATTGAACAGTCATGGAAGCACCACAATTTGCTCTTTACTCGGGCGGTTGAGTCCCAGTTTTTCGATGGCAATGCGCTCCACTCGTTCAGGAGCTTTTAGCCGGGCCAACTCTAGGTGTAGCTTCTTACTGTCATTCAGAAGCTGAGTGTGTATCCGGTGAGCGCCTGACAGTTTGTAGCCCAACTGCACCACTTGCACTCGGCACCAGACATAGCCAAAGCTGCTGATCAGAAGCCAGAGAAAAACGGCAACAATGGTGACTATATTCCGCTGCCTCCAGTTGCGTTTCACCGCCTTCTTACCTGCTCGTTTTTTTTTCTTCTTACTCATGCAGCTTCTGCTTTTTCCACGACCCGCAAACGGCCACTTCTGGCTCTAGGATTCGCTTTTATCTCCTCCTCACCTGGTACTACAGGCTTTTTGTTGACCAGCAGCACCAGTGGTCTTCCCTCACACTGGCAAAGCGGCAACTGAGCCGGACAGCGGCACGATTTCGCCCAGTTGGAAAAAGCTTGCTTTACCAGCCGATCCTCCAAGGAATGGAAAGAAACAATAGCCAACCGACCCAGGGGCTGGAGCACGTCCAGAGCTCCCTGGAGAAATATCCGCAGGTTATCCAGTTCCCGGTTCACAGCCATTCGAAGGGCCTGAAAAGTACGAGTGGCCGGATGTCGCTTCC
>JASFGC010000242.1:0-5933 GCA_050123975.1 Syntrophobacterales bacterium
GATGGGAGAGGTGTCGCCAACAGCGGTAATTGCCATGGTGGGAATACGACTGTTTCCAGGCACCAGATTGGCCGAGTTCGCCTCTTCTGAGGATCTCATTATTACCGATGAGACCATGCTCAAACCTACCTTTTATTTAACGAAGTCGGTTCGCCCCTTTGTCCTTGACCTGTTGCACAAGCACGCAGAGGAGAACAGCAACTGGATCCTGCCTGGCTCAAACGTGAATATTGACAGAAGACTGCAAGAGAAGCTGCGACGCTTCGGCCTCAAGGGGCCACTGTGGGAACATATGCAGATGAGGAGGAAATAAAGGACGCATAGAGCATAGAGCATAGCGCAGAGCGAATTACCTGATGCGTATGAAACGCTTTGCGCTCTGCGCTTAGCGCTATGCGGCGAACGGAGTGAGCCACAACCTGCGATAAGAGGATGTGTGTGGAGAATATTCTCACCGTAGATCTCGAGGACTGGTTCCATATATGTGAGGTGGAACATCTGCTGCCCAGAACGAATTGGGACAGATTGCCGTCCACCGTGGTTGCAGATTCAGAAAATCTCCTCAGCTTGTTGGAACCGTCGGGCTCTCGGGCGACCTTCTTCGTTCTTGGCTACGTGGCCGAGAAATATCCAGAGCTGATTCGGCTCATTCATCATATGGGACACGAAATAGCCTATCACGGCTGGGACCATGAGCTGGTGTACAATCTAAGCAAATCTGATTTTCGCCAGATTTTGCGGAAAGGCATCAGGTGCATAGAGGGCTTGGTTGATCAAAGAGTTGTAGGATTTCGTGCACCCCAGTGGTCAATTAATGATCGTAGTCTTTGGGCCCTGGATATTCTGGCTGAGGAAAACTTTGTTTATGACTCCAGTATGGCTCCTTTAAAAATCATTGGCAACGAATCCTATCCTCAGAACCCATGGCAGGTAAGCACAGCGACCGGAAAGCTGTGGGAACTGCCACCGCTCACTCTCAAGACTCCTTTCGGGCGTTATCCTGCAGGCGGGAGCTGGGGTTTGAGATGTTTGCCTTATCCGCTCATCAAGCAGAGGGTGCAGAAGCTCAATGAGCGGCACACGCCGGCTCTCTTCTATTTTCATCCCAGGGAATTTGGCGGAAAAAGATCTGTGCCTGGGCTGCCGGCCTCGAAAAAATTCGCGCTGCATGGGGGCATCTGGCGCAGTGGATCGCAACTTACTCGACTTCTGGCTGACTTTAGATTTACCTCGATAGAACAGTATCTTGCTAGTCAATAGAAATAACAAGCCAACTTAGACATTTTACCCCTCCCGCTAAAGACTCTGTGACAATGTGTCATCCCGGCCAAGTCCGCCTTCAGCGGACGCGAGCCGGGATCCAGGAAGAAGGTGATCATATTGACCTTTCGCTGGATTCCCCTTCGACTTTGCTCAGGGTGGTGAGCCTGTCGAACCACGGATCTCGCCCCGCCAAGCGGAGCTCGTCCGGAATGACGGGTTCGGCGAATTGTGTCCTTTCATCACCCCACCGAATCGTCGAATCTGTTCAGACTAATCTCTTTTTCTTTAACCAGTAAGTAGAATACCGGATAATCGGTCCAGGCTCCGGTGTTTATGTATCGCACACCTTGAACGACCCTATCTTCTGGATGATGGGCATGACCGCAGGTGATGGCTTCAAACCCTTTTTTTCTGGCGAATCTTATTGCATCACGCATGAGTTTCCAGCGATAGAGCCGATAAAATGGCTCAACTCTTTTGGCCAATCGGGCTACGTTCACTGGCTTTAAGCCCGCCCGCATTCTCATGACCTGTATGTGCTTGAATGGTCTGATCAAGAAATGGATCAGAGGTTTGGCTTTGTCGAGTTCGTTGCCATGGGTGATGATGAGGCGGTTACTCATAGTGTAGCTGCGGGCAAAATGGATTTCGCCACGGTCTCGCATCACAGAGCAGTTGTCGTGATTGCCCCGGATCCAAACCACCTTTCTCACATAAGATTGCCTTCTGATGAGCTCGAGGGTTTGCAGATTTTGTTGCGGTATATTGGGGTAGGAGCTATCGATAATGTCACCGTTGAGAACGAGCTCGTAGCCCTCGGGAAGACTTTCAAGGAAACGGTCTATCAGATGAGAATGTGAGTGGATGGATTCTAGGTGTAAATCACTAATAACTGCTGCGTTCATGGTGTCCATATGTATCGTAATTCAAGATGCGGAGGCCGGTCATTTTGCTAAGGCCCCTGGAGTATTGGAGTACTGGTGTGTTGGGGGAACAAAAATTCCAAATCATAAATCACAGCAACTAAGTTTTCAGTGCTCAGTGGCAGATTTCAGCTTCTATATTTCTTTTCCCTGACACCTGACACCTGACACCTCTCTTACTCCTCCACCTAAACACCTGGGTGGCAGTTCTACCTCTTTTGCTGGATTTCTGGGATGCGCTCCTGAACATCGGTCTCTTTTCCCTATTTCGTCCGTTTTTTGAGTGTGACACAGGCAAAGTAAGCAAGGTGATCAGATGCTTTTCTGTGTTGTTCAGCTGTCAGTCCAACGTCCACGACCGTGAAATAATCGGGATGGACAAAGATGTAATCAATTCGTTTCGAGCCAAATCGAAAAGTCCCTCTTTGCATAGCTTCACGTGAACCTTTGGTATCCACTGCCTCGCACGTATCAATGAGTTCAGCTCTCATGGGGGCCAGATCCTCCTCAGGATCTAGGAGGTTCAGATCACCCATCAACAAAGCCGGCCCGCTGATATCTGCCATAATTCTCATAGTCTCTTTGACCTGTTTGTCATAATCACCCAAAGCATAATGTATATTTACAACTGTAATGGATGAATCAGGTAAATCAATGGTGCACACCAGGGCCACTCTCGGCTTTTTGTCGTCGTGATGTATGACTTTTTGCCGATATTCGACGATAGTAAATCTGGATAATACTGCCAGTCCCCACTCGAGACGAGAATCACCGTGAGGCACATATACATAATTGAAACCGAGAGCATCTGCCAGGGATTCAGCTTGCACTGATCCTTTCACTTCCTGCAAACTGATGATATCTGGGTCCACAGATTTTATTGCCGAAGCAATGTTCTCCAATTTTTCTCCAGAACTATTCAGATACTTCACCGGCATCAGGAGTTTTTCTCTGCCTGCTCCCAGCCTGATATTGTAGGTCATGAGAGTCAGGCATGATTCCTTGCTTATGGCTTGAAGAGTTTCAGGTTGTCTTGTTTTTTGCGAGGGCGTGCATGTGGTTATGCCAGAGGTGATTATGACGAAGAATATAAGCAGTAGACTATTGTATGGTCTCACAGTGACACCGTTCGGGCTAGCTCTTGAATTACACTGAGTTTTGAAATTTCCGGCGGATAGAGAACCGCAAGAAGTCCCTTATGGCCGAGAAAGAGCGAACATAGAATGAGATATAGAAGCGAAGGAGGATGAGTTGAAGTTGTAATGGTCTAAAATGCTTCAACTTGATGACAGAATGAATGCCGTCATATTTTCGCCAGTCGAAACTGATGATCTTGTCTTTTACCTGTTCAAATAACTCCGTTCCCGGGTAGGGAGTTAGGATCGAAAAGGAAACAGTATTCGGGTTCAGAGATTTGGCAAATCGCAGCGTGTCTTCAACCATCCTTTTGTCTTCGTTTAGTTGTCCAATAATAAAGCTGGCAGTCATTTCTATTTTGTTTTTCTTCAGGACAGAGATTGCTTGACGTGATATGTCGGCGCTGATCTTCTTTTTATATGAGTCGAGCGTCTCTTGATTTCCACTCTCAATTCCAATGTACGTAGAGCGGCAACCAGCTTTGTACATTAATGAGACCATTTGTGGATTTTTCACGATGGTATCCGCTCGAGTAAAGCACCACCAGTGGATGTCCCAGTCGCGCCTGAGAATCTCTTCGCAGATGCTGGTTACTCGTTTGGGATCCAGAGTGAAATTGTCGTCCACGAAAGCTATTGCCGGATAACCGTAGGTATCTTTAACAAGCTGCACTTCTTCAATGATTGATTCTACAGACCTGGATCTCCACGAAGTCCCTGCCAGTCTAGAAGAGGCGCAAAAAGAGCACTGATACGGACACCCTCGGCTGGTTAGAATTGAGGTGATACTCCGAACCCCCATTTTGGAGGTTCGATATTGGTCCATGTCCAGCAAATGTCTGGCCGGGAAGGGGAGCGTGTCGAGGTCGTCAGAATATATGCGGTCATCGTTATGTATTATTTGCTTGTCATCGAGGTAAGATAACCCCCGTATATCTCCTAAATCATTCCCTGATTTGAGCCCGTTGAGGAGCTCCAACATGGTGTATTCGCCTTCACCCCGCACAACAAAATCGGCAGAGCCATTTCCCAGAATTTCTTCTGCCATGAAACTGGCATGTGGACCACCCACAACGACCTTGGTTCCCTTGGCTCTCAACATACGACCGTATTCTATACCTTTGTAGTAGCGGGTGGTATCGAAGGTGATGCCAACGACGTCCCAGTGGCGGTCTGTAATGATCCGTTCATTTTGGCGAGCATTGAGGTCAACAATGGTGACATCGTAGTCGTTTGCCTCCAATACAGCAGCAATGTAGGCAAGTCCAAGCGGAGGAAGTACATAGTCAAACGTACGCCAGACATCAAAGTAGGGCGTATTCACCAGTAGTATTTTCACGCTGCCTGTCTCCCCTGGCAGAGAGAACTATCCGAATCTGAATCGTCTGAACTTTTGCCAAGATATTCTATGAAACTAAGATTTACAACTAAAAAGGCAGAGCCGTTTTGGGCCCCGCCTTAGTAATCAAAGTTTTCATTCTCTGATTTTTGCCACAATTTCTCCGAGAATTATTCCATAACCACACCGTCCTCCGGCCTGAGATAGTGTACGTACTTTGTGCCCGCAATTTCGGTGTGGTATTTTTGAAGGTATTTGATCATTTTTGGGTGATTCTTGGCTTCAACCGCAGCAATTGCTGAGGGGTCTGGTACATAGTTGGGCAGGGTCTTTTGCCAAGTAAGTGCATCTGACCATAATTCATGGTACTGGTTAACCGGAACTTGATGTATTCTACCGCGCCACCATCCCATCCTCATACGTAAGACGATATAGTATACTCTACCAGGTAACAGCTCCGCCTCAACAGGGGACTTGTATTCTGACCAGCTGATGAACAGGTGTTTGCCAGGATCACACTCATATTGAAATCCCATCTTGCCAGTGGTAATACCTATCAGCTTATCATTATCCCATACGGTAACCTGAAGTGCCCCTCCAAATGAAGATGGTCTCAAGAAATGGACTATCGCCTTCCCCTCACTTGGCTTTTGTAAGGGCTCCTGCTGAACCATATATTTCGGAGCGCAAGAGACAACAAACAGAATCAGCACAACCACTGCAAAAACTTGATAGTGTCTTCTCATTTTCCCCTCCTCTCGCTTTGCACCCGTTTATATTTCTTTTAATCCTTTCTTGCGACTGTTTCTACCAGCCAGGATGCTTCATAGAAACCGGTGCTTCCCGAGGTCGTACTCCCGCCTGGGCGCGCAACCGGCTGAATACTGCGCACCCGGAAGGCCAGATCATCGTTGCTCCCTCGGTATTCATGTAATCCGGCTGCCAGAGGCGTCATGGGAATGTCTCCCATGGGAGTCTCACTGGCATAGACCACGATGCGCTCTTGTCCGTAAGGTGGGGTCACTTGCAGGTTGAAACGATCCCCGGGCCCGGGGATCTGATAGCGCTGACCACCGCGGAAATGATTGGTTTGGCGATAGCCATTGGGGAGGAGCTGGATGACCTTGCCATTGGAACCTATATTTACAATACGGGCGAAAAAGTCCCGGTTGCCTTCCATATAGATGGTGATATATTCGCTGTCGTTGTAGGATTTTTTATCGGTCCAGACCTTGACGGTGAGCGGGGCCTCTGGGCTCATGAGAGCTTTCT
>JASFGC010000243.1:0-5921 GCA_050123975.1 Syntrophobacterales bacterium
ACCAATTGCCTCCTTGCTGTAACCCGCGCGTTCCAGTCCCACTTGGTTAATTGCTTTCACTGTGTGAGTGCCGTCCATAATGCAATACGGTGGAACATCACGACTGGTGCGGGATAGACCTCGAAGCATTGCCAATTTCCCGATCCGCACGAACTGGTGGACCACACAGTTGCCCGATATGAAAGCCCCATCTTCCACAGCCACATACCCAGCCAAGAGAGCTCCACCCGCGATAACGGTATGGTTGCCGATCTCACAGTTGTGCGCAATGTGGGCCTGGTTCATGATAAAGTTATCGTTGCCGATGATGGTGGAACTTCCGGGTTTTGTGCCGCGATGAATCTGCGCGTGTTCTCTGATTGTGTTACCGTGACCTATTCGCAGATATGTCTCTCCACCCTCGTACTCCAAGTCCTGAGGCTCGTGGCCGACGACAGCTCCCATGTGGATAGTGTTATCTTCCCCTATTTCAGTCCAACCAGTGAGATGGGCAGATGCCATCACCCGGGTAGAGCGACCAATTCTTACCGGCCCGTCGATAATCACGTAGGGACCAATTTCGGCATCTGGATGGATCTTTGCTCTGGAATCGACGATGGCTGTGGGGTGTATGTGCGCTTGATACTCCGTTGTGTCCATTGCTCGACTCTCCTTGGGGAAAAAGCGTGAGTCAGGGTGCCGACCAGATTACCTCGTCTTCATGACCTCGGAGGGTAAAGCTCGGCATGCCGTGGTAATCAATTGCCAACACTGCACTGCCCTTCTCGCCCACCAATTTCAGAACGGGTTCGGTGTTTATCAGCTCTAGAGTTACTCGTGACACCTGATTGTCATCGTAGAACGTCATAACCGTGCTGTCAGCAGAGGCAGAAATGGAGACCCGCTCATTGCCCTCGGTGTCCGCCAAACTCAGTTTTTGGGCCACAATTTCCCAAGCGGTTACTCTGGATGAGCGTATTTCGTATTGCAGTTGCTTCAAGCGGCCAATGACAAAAGCAGCGGCAGCGAATATGAGCAGCGGCAAGGTAAATGTTCTCATTTCAACGTTCATCCTATCGTAATACCCACCAATGAGAACAAAAAAAATTACAAAAGCTAATAGCTTTGGCCAGTTTTTTCTTATGGTCATTTATTTCTCCTGTCAATAAGAGTCAGGTACGGTTCTCGGTTATGAATTTGATACAGCCCTAACCGGCTCGGTTCCATTCGTATGAAGTCAGACCTGTACCTGCTTAACAAATCAATACCTTTTGTCAAGCAGAAAGAACCAGGTAGGTGACCATTTTTGCCTCCTCCGGTTTAGAAAATTGCCCCACCTCTTTCCTTGTCTGAAAGGAGAGGTTATAGAGATATGACACTCAAGGAGGATTGCAGACTCGTAATTTAACGTCGGAAATTTGGTCCTCAGGATCGGTCAGATCGCATAGGGCATCCTTCGACGAGCTCAGGACAAGTAGCGCATGGCGCATAGCGTATAAACAGAAGGTCGTCACCCTAACAGTTTTTCGCTTTGCGCTTAGCGCTTTGCCTCATTAGGCGTAAGGAGAAGACAAACTCATTTTTTTCTTTGCCTTGTGCCCTGTGCCTCAAGCCTTGAGCCGCTCCCTTAGACAGCCCAAAGCCGGGTCCTTTGCATACGGATTACTTACTCTGAGGGAGATGGACCTACTATTTCAGACAAATCTGTCCCAGGAGGGGCAATTATGTATATCGATGAACTGATTACAGCAGGCAACATAGATGAAATAAAGGATAATCTCGGTGACTTTGATTATGTTGATGAGATCGAAGTGGGTGATGTTATATCGGTTATGGAATGCGGGGATGGATTCAAGATAGTAGTGTGGGAGAATCGATATGACGAGGGTAACGCCGTCATTGACTTTGGGGATGATTACCTGCGGGGAGAGTGGGATGGTGTCAGGATAACCGTTGAGTATGGAGACGAGATCCTGGCATACGATATGGAAGGTGACTGTAGATTTTTAGGAGTGGTCTAAGAGGCTCCAGTAGTGGCAATCATTCTGTCTTTATCAAGCAGTGATTTAAGGTCATTAGGCCACTAATCGTGGCCGTCATGACGCTTCGCTGTCATTGTGCCTTTGGCGTCACTTATCGTAATCAGGTCAAGACGTTTATCTGTAACTTGTTGCCACTCATCTTGCGAACTAATGACGGGCGTGAGCCCAAGTGACTCAATGACGGCGAAGCCAAATGTGGTGGTAACTAATGGAGTGAGGATACCAGTAACATTATACATTCACCAGCCGCATTCCTGCTTCCGGATAGCGTGAGCCAGCAGCCACATCTCGCGGCGCGATCTTCTCAATCCGTTGTAGATCTTCTTGAGTTAGTCTCAGATCCAAGGCGGAGATGTTTTCTTCCAAGTAGGATCGCCTTTTGGTCCCGGGAATAGGGACGATATCCGCACCTTGTGCCAGAACCCAGCCCAGGGCGAGCTGTGATGGGGTGCAGCCCTTGTCTTTCGCTATCTCCCGTATTTCTTTGACAAGCCTCCAGTTGTGCTCCCAATTATCTCCTTGGAAGCGTGGAGAGTGATGTCTCCAGTCGTCTTCTGGTAAATCGTTTAAACTTTTTATCTGACCGGTGAGAAATCCCCTACCCAAGGGACTGTAAGGAACTAGACCGATGCCCAAGTCACGGCACGCGGAGAGAAGCTCATCTTCTACGTCTCGACTCCAGAGAGAATATTCGGTTTGCAGTGCCGCGATGGGGTGAACCGCATGGGCCCGTCGAATGGTTTGGGCGCCAGCTTCGGACAGACCCAGATATCTGACTTTTCCTGCTTGCACCAGTTCCGCCATGGCACCGACTGTCTCCTCGATAGGGGTATCCTGATCCACGCGGTGCTGGTAATAAAGGTCTATGGTCTCCACCTCGAGGCGACGCAGACTCGCTTCGCAAGCAGATCGGACATATTCTGGGCGCCCATTGATCTTATGCTGTCTGATGTCCTCGGTGCGCACGATGCCAAACTTGGTGGCTAACACCACCCGATCACGAAACCCTTTCAGTGCTTTGCCCAGCAGGATTTCGTTTTCTCCTTTTCCATACATGTCGGCAGTGTCAAAGAAATCGAGACCCAACTCGAGGGCCCGATGGATGGTTTTGATTGACTCGTCGTCATTGCGAGTACCGTAAAAGTCAGACATTCCCATGCAACCGAGGCCAAGAGCTGAGACTTCTAGCCCACTTTTTCCTAACTGTCGCTTTTGCATTGTTCGAATCCTTTCTCAGTGCATCACTTGAATAAGGTGTCAGGTGTCAGGTTTCGGGTGTCAGGAAAACAAGGCATAGAGCAAAGAGCATTCAGCATTGGGTAAAAACTAGAGCCAAAAATATCTTTTCTCTATGCCCTATGCACTATGCCCTATGCCTATTTCAAATCCGCATTCCACAATCCGCAATCCGCAATTGTTTCATCCCGATTCTACCGAAATGTTACTTCCTCCACCGGCTCTTCCATGACAGGAGGGAAATCATTGAAAGGGAATGGACGTTGGTTTTTGTTCAGAGTAAGATAGCTGATAATGTCGTAGGTATAGGTACACAATTTGTTCGAGAAATTTCTGACGCGATCACTGTGGCTGAGGGTAATGAAAAGATAGATGTATTGAAACAAAACTATTAGCTGAATGATGAGTTTGATGATCTCAAACACGAAAAGATAGAGTATGGTGTAGAGAAGCCGGATCAAAATATCCTTTCTTGATACTTTACTCTCCCGTACATCTTGCATGATTTCCTCCCAGTCTCTTTTAAGAATTGAATACGGTTTTCAGCAGAAAGTCACTAGCCCCGAATTCTAGCATTTTTTCCCTGGGGGAATCCACGATCAAGATTTGTGAGAATCAACTCCACAATTTTCCTCATTGATGGTAGAATTTAAATTGATTTCTGGGAGTTGAGATCCTCGGAATTCCTTCCAGACCGAGCCGACCACCTTTGCCGCAATCTGAAGATTCGTTTCCCCGGGGTAGGATGAATATTCTTCCTGATATAGAACAATTGGCTGACAGGGTGGCAGTCATCGCCGATCCCCATGCGAATCTAAAAGGAATGGAGCTTTGCTACAAAAAAATAAAGTCCCTGGGAGTTGAGCAGATTCTATGCTGTGGTGACCTGGTGGGATATGGGCATGAACCCAACGAGGTGGTCGGATTTTTTCGTGAGCATGATATCTGTACGATCTCGGGCAACCACGACCGGTTGGTCTGCAATCAGACCGAGCCGGAAGGGTGGAATCCATTTGCCTTAAAAAAGATCGAGTGGACCAGATCTGT
The DNA here is from genome assembly GCA_050123975.1 of Syntrophobacterales bacterium. Lineage (GTDB taxonomy): Bacteria > Desulfobacterota > Syntrophobacteria > BM002 > BM002 > BM002. The sequence goes on from JASFGC010000243.1 coordinate 4,305, forward strand.
CCTCACAGAAGCCAATTATGCCTACCTGGCCACGCTTCCCGAAAATATGACCACCGATGACTACTGTCTAGTGCATGGAGCTTGGAGCGATTCTGACAAATACCTATTTGAAGAAACAGATTTCTTTGCAGAACTGGAGCATCTACCAGCAACATTAGTTTTTTACGGTCATACCCATATGCCCGGTGTGTTTCAGTTTCTTCTTGCCGAAGGTAAGTACGACTATCGTCATCTCTCGCCTTCTCAGGACTCAGATGTCTATGTGAAGCTCTTGGACAGCAGCCCTGTAATGCTGGTCTCTTTCATCAATCCTGGTACAGTTGGCTATCCACGTGGTATGGACAATCAGGCGAGCTTTATAATCTGGGAGCCAAAAACTGGCAGGATATCGTATCATTTCTACGATCTGTTTTAGGTAGCAGTAAGCGGTGAGCGGTAAGCGGTAAAAAAAATCTAGTAGTCAGTAGCCAGTACTGAGTAATTAGGGTTTAGGGTGCAAGGTTCAGGGTTCAGGGTGCCTTGCTCTGTGCTCTATGTTGTTTTCACAACGGACCACGGATCCGCCTTAGGCGGAACAAGAGATTTCCGTTTTTCCCTGAGCCTAGCGTCTTGCGCCCTGCGCCTCTCTTCCATCTCACATCCCACATCTCATATCTCTCAATTCGGCAATCCGCAATCCGAAACTGGGAACCCGCCCGAAGGGTGGGAGTCCGCAGGACAAATCCGCAATTTCTTTCACTCCACCTTTACCCTGAAATAGAGATCTTCCTGGGTGCCGTCCTGCAGTTGTTGGCCCGCTCCCGTAAGACGAAGTACAGTTCCGTGACGCGACCCTGGTGGTACGGTTACTCTCAGTAGCTTCTTCCTGGAGCCGGAGGAAACACTTAACAACTTTCGAGTTCCAAGTTGGGCTTCTAGGGGGGTAACGTTTATTGTTGCGTAAACCTCTGGAGTACCTACCGCGGTCGAAGGCGAGGCAGGTTTTATCACCTGCAGACGGTGACTTTTCTTTTTGGTGGTTTTCTGCCGTATTCGCCGGCTGATACCAAGTTCTGGAGCGAGCAAAAACAGTTTTAGGAAAATAATCCCAAAAACGAACCCGCCAATGTGAGCCCACCACGCTATGCCACCGCCGTGGGCAGGCGTTCCTGCTGCGCTGATGAATTGAAATACGAACCAGAGACCCAGAAAGAAAAATGCGGGGATCTCGAAAAAATAAGGGAAAAAGAAAACGGGGAAAAAGGTGAGTATCCTTGACTTCGGATACAAAATAAAATATGCGCCCATGACCCCAGCTATGGCGCCGCTGGCACCCACCGTTGGCAGCTGGGAGTGCCAGTTGAGGAAAAGATGTGTGAGGCCCGAAGCAAAGCCGCACAGTAAGTAAAAAAGGAGATACCTCACCGGACCCAAACGGTCCTCCACGTTGTCGCCGAAAATGTAAAGCGACCACATGTTGCCCAGGAGATGCCAGAAACCCCCATGAACGAACATGAAAGAAAACAGAGAAAGTGTTTGTTCAAATAAAGTAAAGTGGGAAGCAATCTCAGGCACCGAGTAGCGGGCAGGAACGAGGCCGTAGGTGACAATAAATTCCTGGAGCATGTCGCCCTGGGC
>JASFGC010000244.1:0-5913 GCA_050123975.1 Syntrophobacterales bacterium
TTTCCATCCGGGCCACTTCCAGCAGCAGCCGCGCCCTTGCCGAAAAACTGGGCTACCGCATCCCGGAACTGGGCCCGCTTGCCGCCCAAGCGAACATCCTCGACAGAAACAAAAAGGTTTCCATCGACTCCGCCCAATTAAGTCTGGGTGAGATGGGTAACCCGGTTGTGAAAGCCACAGCGTATGTCAATGACCTTTCGCAAATGAAGGGCGTCAAAGTGGATGCACAGCTGCATTTGGATGGCAGGCGCTTTGCGGATTTCGCCGACTTTCAAAAACTGCCAGAACTTGGGGATGTAACAGGCCAACTGTCAATCTCAGACAGCGATGGGACCCTGGGCATCGAGTCGCTCCAGGTTGAAACCGGGCAGCCGGAACTTTTGAGCCTTCAATTGGATGGCCGCTTCGACAATTTTAGAGACGCTTCCACCCTGCTTCTCAACAGCAGCCTGAGTGCACGGGACCTGCAACTGATTGGGGCAATATTCGATCGTAAATGGCGCCCCATAGGACCGGTGCACCTGGATGTGGAGTTAAAGCGCCAGGGCAAAGGCGGTGCCTGGACCGCTGCGTTTACCGCAGGCGAAACCGAGGTGCAGGCAAAACTGAAAACACGCCTAACAGCGACTCCCACGCAGATTAAAGGTACTATCACCGCTCGCAAAATGCTCGTGTGGGATCTCGTGGAGGATGATAAAGAAGGGAAGAAAAAGAAACCTTCAAAGAAGGAGCACGTATTCAGCCGTGAACCAATAGACTTCGACTGGCTGAAAAAGGCTGATGTGGATATTACCATCGAGGTTGAGTCCTTTGCCCAAGAACAGTTTCTGGCGGAGTCCGCCCACTTCCACCTGGGGATCAAATCTGGTCTCCTGTCCATCAGCCCGGCCCGTTTTGTTTATCCAAAGGGAAAACTCGACATGGATCTGCAGCTCGATGCGCGAGATCAACCCCGGTTGACCTTCAAAGCCTTCGGCGAAAACATCGATCCCCGGCGGGCGCTTGATATCCAGGAATACAAGGGAGAGTTCGAGGCGGAAGGGAATGTTGATATCTCCTTTAGTTCATCCGGGCTAAGCCCTCATGAATTGGCTTCAAATAGTGAAGGGAGCATCTATATAACGATACAAAATGGCAAACTCCCTGCTGCACTCATTGATCTGGTTTTTTGGGATGTGGCGGGTTGGGTCTGGAAAAGAGCCACAAAGGAGAGATATTACGCTTGCGATTGCGGGGTAGCTGATTATAGCATCGAGGAGGGGGTAATCTCGACAAAGGCCTTTATACTTGACGCCGAGCACATTACCATTACCGGCGGGGGAACCATTGATCTGGGTGGTGAGAAAATCGATTACGTCCTGCTGCCCAAGAAAAAAACTCTCTACATGAAAAAAGCAGATCCGGTGAATATCGAAGGTCCCTTAAACGATTTCAAAGTAAAGACGCTTCCCTGGAAATCGGCCGGGATCACCGCCGCTAAGGTCGGTGGGATCATTTTTGCTCCCTTTATCTTCATCCCTATCACCGCAGCCGATTACGCCGCAGGCAAAGTGGAAACTAAAGATGGGAAATCGGCCTGTCTGGAATATCAAAAGACCCATCAAATCGAAAAAAAACCGCAGTAGAAAAGGTTGTTTTGGAAAGGAGATTGTCATGAAGAGACTCAGTATTGCCCTGATCCTCCTCCTTAGCTTCGTTGGTTGTTCCACCAAGGGAGCCAAATCATTTTCAGAGATAGGAGAACCCGATGCTTTTTGCGAGGTGGTAAAGAAGCCGAATCCTCTATTGATGGGAACATGGGAGGGTCGTTATACGAGAACAACCGCCAAAGGCATGGACAAGAACTATATTAAGTATCGATTGACAGAATACGATGGCAAATACGGGCTTTATTTTTATCGCACCTGGCAAAGCGGAAAAAAGAGGATAAAGCAATGGAAAGAGTGGTCCATCAACGGGCAGGAAATAACCGGCAGTTATGGGGTCAAGATATTCGTACAGGGCAGTGACGTCTACTACACCATTCGAGGGCTCAAAGAACCCGTCAAGATGTCACGAGTGGTAGAATGATTCTACGGAGGGGGGCATTCCCCGATCGCCCGCCGCCGGTTTATGGGCCTAAGATGAGTTGCTGTAAATATAACTGTAAATATAAGCATATTTACACAGCGGAAGATTTGTGCAATATTCGGGCTCGGGGAAATTCGATGGCACCTTCATATTATCTCAAGGCGGAGGGGAAAAAATGCAACTGAAGTCGCTCTTTGTAAAAGCAAGTATACTCGTATTCTTGTGTGTTTTTGCCTCAACTGCTTATGCACAGCCTTTGCAAAGGATACCACAGGAATCGGGGTTCAGCGGTTTTGTCAACGCTGGTGCTGGGCTGTGGAGAGTTGAAGACAACATGGTCAAGAAGATTGGTTTTTTTAAGATTAGCGATGATAACATCAACTCTATTGATGACAAACCCAAATCGGAATATTCAGTTAATCCCATTCTTAATTTTAATCTGAGGTATACGTTTGCCAGCACCCGCACTCAGATCTTTTTGGGTAATCAGCTGGAAGATCTCTTGCGCCTCGATACCGCCACCCTTTTGGGAGTGAGGCAGGAGCTGCCCGATCAAAGTATTATCGGTGTGAGTTACGTTTTTTCCGCTCTTGTAACAGAGGTCTATAAAGACCCTTATGATACGAATGGCAGCCGAAGCGGCACCGACCGGAACATAAATGGTGTGCGTCTTTCTTATGACAAAATCTTGAGTACTGATCTGAGCTTTCAATACACCTACCGCAATATAGACATTGATAAAGAGAGAAGTGGTTTGGCGGAGCTGGGAGCGCCCTCCGGTAGATTGGTCCGCGACGGAGACCAGCATGACATTGAATTTCTCTACAGATTTGCACTGGAGGATGGAGGTATGAAACACACATTCATTCCCAGCCTCAAATACTCGAGATTCGACCTGGATGGCACTGCCATGAGCAACAACTTCTTTTTGTTCAGGCTCAACTACCGATACGACGTGGAACAATTCGCCATTTCTGTAAATGGTTACTATGGTTATGCCGACTATGACAAAAGTAATCCCATCTATGGCAAAACCCGGGAAGATGATCGTTATGGTTTCGGTGTCATCGGCTTCTACAAACGATTTTTGGGGGTAGAAGGGTTGGCTCTTACCGCTAACGCGACCATAAACAGGCAGGACTCCAACATAGATTTCTATGATTCAGAGATTGATCTTTATTTTGTGTCCCTGCTTTATACTTTTTGAGGCGGATATTCACCCCCACCCTAAACCTCCCCCACCAAGGGGGAGGGGGTTGTAAGGTTATAGGGCAGCCTCTCTCGGGTGATTTGCCCGCGGTTTCGTCTTCTCGCAAAATTACTCCAGTATATTTGCTTTACTCGCAAAGCTAAACGATACCATCGCGCCATCCGGATGGGCTCTGAAACTACTCAAGGGAAATCCTCACTGTCTATTACCTTGATTTTCCATAAGAAATTCAGTATATATGACAGATCGATTGCAGAGTAGAGCCCATACTTATGAAGCCAACTGTTATTCATCGCGATCAACACCCGGTTTCCAGAAAGCAGATGAGCCCGGAAGTGCTCAAGGTTCTCTATCGCCTTCACCGGACTGGACACCTTGCCTATCTTTGCGGCGGTGGAGTTCGTGATCTTCTGCTGGGAAGTAAGATCGACGATTTCGACGTTGCCACTGATGCCGAACCCAGGAGGCTCAAGAAAGTTTTTGGCAACTGCCGACTCGTAGGTCGCCGTTTTCGTATCGCCCACATCATGTTCAAGGGTAGCAAGATCATCGAGGTCTCCACGTTCCGTAAGCAGGGAGAAGAAGAGGAGGCAGGGGACGAGGGCAACAGCCTCTTGATCAAGCGAGACAATACCTTTGGCTCTCCGGCCGAAGATGCCTTTCGCCGAGATTTCACCATCAATGGACTCTATTACAACGTCGCTGACTTTAGCATCATAGATTATGTTGATGGCAGGGCAGATCTCCATGCCCGTCTCATCCGTTGCATAGGCGATCCAGATATACGTTTCCAGGAAGACCCAATTCGTATCCTCCGCGGTATACGACTGGCGGCTACGCTTGATTTCCGGGTAGAAGAATTAACCTGGAATGCCATGAAACGTCAATGCCATCACATTATGGAATGCCCGGCCTCACGAATCCGTGAAGAAATCATCAAAATCCTGCGGCGCAAGAACAGCCACAAGGGTTACGAGTTACTTGCCGCTGGAGGCATACTGGAACACCTTTTTCCGAGACTGGACGACTTTCGGCTCTCCTACTTGCAAGACAATCCCACTTCTGCTGATCCTTTATTGCAGCACCTAAAGGTAATTGAAAATCTTCGCTCCAAGGGAGCAGAGTTCTCCGATTCCGTGCTGCTGGCCACCCTGACCTCCCCCCCGGTAATGTCCTTTTTTGAAACGCTTCCTCCTGGCTCCGATGTTGCCAAATGGCTGCACCAGTACCTGGAGGAAAACTTCAAACCATTGGCGATTCCCCGAGTGGTGCGCAGCAAGGTTCACCTTTTGCACCTGGCCCTCCGATATATGGTGGCTGAAAAAAGAAGAAAGAGGCGTCGGAGTCTGCGGCGTAGCCCATTGTTTGCCGATGCTCTGAAACTTCTCGAAATTCACTGCATGGCAACGAAAAAACACAGGTCTGCTCTACACCGTTGGCAGCGGCCTCCGAAGAATCGTCGCCGCCGTCAAAGAACCAAGGGTTTGTCACCAAAGAGGATCTGATGAAAAAAACCGGTGTCTTTTACCATCCCAGTTTCAGCCGAAGAAGTTACCTTACTCGCGGATCTCGACTGGAGGATTTTCCTGAAGCCATTGATTATTTGCTGGCCCGCGACAACGTTGTTCTCTACGAATCACCAGCCATCGAGGAAGAGTGGATCCTCAAGGTACACACCCCCGAACTTATCCGAGGCGTGGAGCGTGATCCCCTTTGTTCCACTGGTTGGCACTCAGTTGGTGGCGTGGTCTTGGCCGGAGAAAAAATCTGCACCGGCGAGATCTACAACGGCTTTGCCCTCATTGGCGCCGGCGGTCACCATTCGGGAAGAGATTATTTTGGCGGCTTCTGCTGTTTCAATGACGTGGTAATCACCATCACGTACCTGCGAGAAATACACAACATTCAACGTTTCGCCATCCTAGATACAGATGCCCACCATGGTGATGGTACTCGGGATCTTCTCAAGAACGATCCTGATGTACTTCACGTCTGCTTTTGCAGCATGGAGACCTGTTCAGAAGACGGCACCAAAGTGGACGTCCCTGCCCCCGGCGGTTTTTGGGGATTTTGGGGGAAAGCGGCAGAAAATGTGGATGAGGCCTACGCCAACAAAGTAAGAGAAGAGTTCGGTCCTCGGGTGGCTGATTTCAAACCAGATCTCATCTTTTGGTATTTCGGTTTCGACACCCACAAAGGAGATTATGGTAGCCTGGGACTCAGTAAGGCGTGCTTCCTGGACATTGCCCACTTCATGCGACAGACGGCAGATGAGGTGTCCGATGGCCGTCTGGAAGTGGTTCTCGGGGGAGGATCACGCACCGACCTGGCCACAGCACTTATCCCACCTGTTATAGAAGTCCTGGCGGACTTCGCATAGCGCAAAGAGCATAGCGCATAGCGTGAGAAGAAGGTCGATTTTCATTTCAAAATCTCACTATCTGCTTGGCACCTATTAAATCCCGGCACTGTTTCTCATTGATTTAAATGACTACGCTCTGCGCTATGCGCTATGCGCTATGCGTGGGCTGAAAGCCCAAACCTGCACGATTTTTGCATCATTACTTGTGACTCTCAGAATGAAGAATGGAGATGAAGGGTGAGGATTCCTGAGATTTGCAAGACCTGTAAAT
>JASFGC010000245.1:0-5912 GCA_050123975.1 Syntrophobacterales bacterium
GTAATGCTGTAGCCTTTCAAGGCAAGATAGTAAGCTGCTGTGAGACCCGCCGGACCTGCGCCGATGATGCATACTTTGCGGCCATTGTCAGGAGCTTTTGGTGGATTGATGTATTCCCCGGCAGACATGGCTCTCTCAGCGGCAAAGGCCTTTAGGTCTTTGATTGCGATGGCTCTATCCATGCGGCCCCTCACACACATGAACTCACATGGATGAGTGCAGACCAGGCCACAGACCCAGGGAAAAGGGTTATCCTTGCGAATCAACTCCACGGCTTCCGCATCAAGTCCCTGGCCAATCAAGCTTACATAGCTGGAGACATCGATGCCCGCAGGGCAGGCCATCTGACAGGGAGCTGGGGTAAGGATGTCACAATCGCCCGTTGGACAGTTGTGAGTTGCGATATGACTCTCGTATACTTCCTGATACCGGGCCAAACCTTCGGAGGCAATTCGGCCGAATCGAACCCCGTGCTCGTCGTCCCCTTCCAAGAGACGGTTTGCCAGTGATTCCATGGCAGGAAAGTGCTCTGACCCTCCCCGTCCGCGAGAGACATCCTCCATGAGCTCCAATAGTGATTCGGCTCTCTGTTGGGCCCTGGGCACAGTTATTCTGTGACTATCCAGAGTTTCCTGTAGATTCCTTAAAGTTTGGGCAACCGGGCAGATAGCAGTCTCTGACATGGATTAGGCCTCTTTTTGTTTTTTCTTGGCTTTGGCCTTTTTCTTTCTGGGTTTGGGCACTCCCGGCTTGGCACCTGATACAGGTCGAGTCAAGGTGACTTCCCAGCCCACTGCAGCCATGGCCTTGGCGTGACGTTCACGTCGAGCATCGGACATTTTTGCAGGCTCACCAAAGTGAAGACAATGGGTGACGCACTTAGTGACGCAGGCAGGAGAGAGTCCCTCATCTATACGGTCCATGCAATAATCGCACTTAACTACCTTGCCAATTTCAGGATTCCATTGGGGTGCACCCCAGGGGCAAGCCCGCATGCAGGCCTTGCACCCTACACAGAGCTCGTCATCGGTGAAGACGATGCCGTCCTTTGCCCGCTTCTGCATGGCCCCTGTCGGACAGGCCGCCACGCACCAAGGCTGCTCACAATGGAAACAGGGCATGAAGATAAAGTCCATTTTGGGAATGTTGTTTACCATTTTCGGCCCAACCGTCTGGATCCGACACAGCCGTGGTCCCACAGGGAGCCGTTTGTTCTCCTTGCAGTGGACCTCACAAGACAGACAGGCAATGCATCTGGCGCTATCATGAAAAAGGTAATATTGACTCATCGATTGACTCCTTGAAATGAACACTCACAAATTATCTCACAGGTATTGACCATAACTTACTCGGAGAGAGGCCGCACCCTGACAAAGGTGTCATGCAGGCCGGGACTTCCGCCAATCATGTCCGTCACATTCTCCTGCAGCATGGTGTCGCTGGCGCCCTTGTTGTAGCACCTGGTCGTTGCTGGCACCTGGCGGCCAAAGCCGTGCAGCATAAAGACCGCCTCTGGCTGGATGAAGTCGGTAACATAAGCTTTGATCTTACCAAAGCCCTGATCTGAGGAGACCTCCACGTACTGACCGTCGGCAATTCCCAGCTTTTCCGCTTCCCCCGCGTTGATCCAGAGGACATTCTCCGGCACCAGTTCGTTGAGATAGGGATTGTTCTGGGTGGAGACGTGGGTGTGGACCGCACACCTTCCTACGGTAAGCCTGAAGGTGCCCTCATCCGGGGCCGGGACCTCCTCATAGTGAGGGCAGGAAGGAAACTTATGCTCCTCCAGGAGGTGGGAGACCAACTCGATCTTCCCGGTGATGGTCTTGAATTTGATTCCATCTTTGCGGTCCCAGAGGATATTCTTATCCGAGAGAGTGACGAACCCCTTGGCGTCGAAATCCTCTATTTTTATACCCATATCCTTGAGCTGCATATTCCAGATATCTTCTATGGTCTCATATGGGAAGTACTGCCCGATCCCGAGCCTCTCGGCCAATCCTTTGATGATCTCCCACTGCGGCTTAGTGTCGTATCTCGGGGGAACGCACTGACGCCGCATGAAGATGGTAGGTTTCAGGCTGTTTGCCATCATCAGGGAATCGGCCCGCTCGAGGTAGATGGACTCGGGGAGGATAACATCCGAATACCAGGCGGTCTCGCTGAAATTTACGTCAATGGTGACGATCAGGTCCAACTTGTCGAAGGCCCTTTTGTTGAGGTTGTAGTCTGGTATGGAAAGCAGAGGATCAAAGCGGTTGGAAATGGCCGCTTTGATGGGGTATGGATCCTCATTTAAAATAGCCATGGGGACCATTGACGGCACCCCGTGGGCCGGATCGCACACGGGAAGCTTTGGCCCGCCGACCCCATCGTATCGTTCCACGTCTACCTTGGGCAGCTCCTTCTGATCCACCAGCTTTCCGAAGGAGCCGTATCCCGCATCCTTGGGACCCTTTTTGAAATAGAGGCCTCCTTTCGTCTCGATGCTTCCCATCAGAGCATTCAGGACAATAATGGAGCGTCTGAAGCAGATTTCGTTGCTATGGTTGGCGCCCCGGTAGCCGTAATTGAAAATCACCTGAGGCTTGTCCTTGCTTATTTCCCTGGCCAAAGCGACGATTTCCTCCGCCGGGATGCCGGTTTCCTCTTCAGCCCACTCGGGAGTGTAGGGTTCCACAAATGCCCTATACTCCTTTAGTCCCGTGACCCACTTGTTCACGTACTCCTCGTCGTAGAGGTTTTCCTTGAAAACAACGTGAATAAGAGCGTAGTTGAGGGCAAGATCTGTACCCGGCCTGATCATCCAGAAACGATCGGCATGAGAAGCGGTTACCGTGGATCGTATGTCGATATAGGTGATCTTCGCCCCTTTTTCCCTTGCCTTCATCAGGGCCTGGATCGGTTTAAGCTGCAGGGACTCGAAGAAATTGCGCCCATAGAAAACCACGTGCTTCGTGTTGGCGAAGTCCATATTCACCTGGCCGTCGGTATAACCGGTGAGCGAGCGAAAGGCGGTGTTCACCGAGCCCTTGCACAGAGCATCGTGGGTGTAGTGGTTTGGAGAACCGATGGCCCGCATGAAAGTCTTGCTGATATGAGTGTTGAGGTTCGTCCTTTCGCCAAAGATCACACTCTGAGGACCATGCTTGTCCATGATGTCCTTGAGCTTTTCTGCGGTGTAATTCATGGCCTCATCCCAACTGACTCTTTTCCATTTGCCCTCGCCCCGAGCACCCTCGCGGATCATGGGATAGCGCAGCCTCTCGCCGTCGTATAGCAAGGCAGTGCCTGCACTTCCCTTGGCGCAAAGGGCTCCATTGAGCTGGTGCGGGTTGCCCTCAATCCATTTGACAGCACCATCCTCCACCGTGACCTTGATGGGACACCTGATGGAGCACATAAAACATATGCTGTATACCTCTTTCCGCATACTATCCTCCTTATTATATTTAGATTTCTTAGCTTTTAGCTGGCTTTTGGTAGAGCCCTGTTCTTGTCTTGAAAACCGCTGAACACCATTGATTATCTCGATCGCAACCAACTATGAGTAGGTCTGCCAAGTGAAGTGTAAACCCGAAAATTGCTATGAGAATATCTGGGATTGAGCGTCATGGGTGACAAAGCAAATTTGATGCCTTAAAGGCCATTATTACTATCAAAAGACAACAGACTGAAAATATTAGGTTTTTTGCTTGATTTAAATTATAACCTGACTTTAGCTCAGAAAAAACGCATCTTTTTTCTTGCACCAATTCAATGCTTGAAGCCTTCCTATAAGTTAAGCTATGGAAACTGCCGGTTGTGAAAGGGGAGAATTGCACTGCATAAAAAAAATTGCATCAGGTTCGGTCTGCGGCTTCGATTCCCTTGACACGTTCAATAGAATACATCTAGAGTGAGTTAGAATTTCGGATTGCGGATTGCGGATTGCGGATTTTTAAAAAAAGGAGGAAACTATGCCGAGTCAGGTATTTGCCATGGATTTGCGGGCGAGCCTACAGGAAAACCTCTATGTCAAGCTGGATCGGTTATTGGATGCTGCTGGTCTCGATGACATTATCAAAGAACGGCACCTGATTGCCATCAAGCTCCACTTTGGCGAGAAGGGCAATACGGCCTACATTCCACCCACTCACCTCCGTCACCTCGTCAATAGAGTCCATAACCTGGGAGGGAAACCGTTTCTCACCGACACCAATACACTGTATGTAGGAACGCGAACCAATAGCGTCGACCACCTCACCACAGCCATTGAAAATGGGTTTGCTTATGCGGTGGCCGGTGCCCCTCTCACCATTGCTGACGGCCTCAGAGGCAACTCTGAGGTGGCCGTACCAGTAAATCTACCCATCTACGATGAAGTTTACATAGGAGCGGACGTCATCCAGGCGGACTCGCTGATTAGCGCTGCCCATTTTAAGGGACACGAACTTGCGGGGTTTGGAGGCACTATCAAAAATCTCGGCATGGGCTGTGCCTCCAGAAAAGGAAAACTTGCCCAACATTGTGAGATTTCGCCAGAATTCGATGCCAAAAAGTGTATCGGCTGTGGTGAATGTGTGGCTCACTGTCCAGCCGACGCCATTGAACTGCTGAAGGAGAAAAAGGCGAAAAAAAATTCCGACAAATGCATTGGCTGTGGCGAGTGCGTAGCAGTGTGTCCTGAAGAGGCTGTCTCCATCCCTTGGGATAGCGATACGGCCCGTTTTCAGAAAAAAATGGTTGAATATACGGTGGGTGTCCTCAAAGACAAGGAAGACCGTGCCTTCTATCTCAGTTTCGTAAGCCGGGTAACTCCACAGTGCGATTGTTATGGCTTTAGTGACGTTCCTTTAGTAAAGGACCTGGGTATTCTGGCAAGTAAAGATCCGGTGGCCATCGATCAGGCTTCCGTGGATCTCGTCAATGCGCAGCCAGCCCTGGCCGACTGTTGCCTCGAGACCAACAGGGGACCTGGTGAGGATAAGTTTCGCGGCGTCTATCCGCACATTGATTGGTCTGTTCAGTTGGGTTACGCAGTAGAGTTGGGGTTGGGGAGCCGGGAATACAAGCTTGAGTATGTATAGACTCGTTTGAAAATCCCCCCAACCCCCCTTTAGAAAAGGGGGGCTAAAGATCTGCCCGGGTAAAGAAAAGTCCCCCTTTTGTAAAGGGGGATTTAGGGGGATTTCCTCCAGACTATTCATCTCCCGTTATATAAGGCAGCGAAATGATGATTAAAACCGCACAACAAAATACAATGTGGGCCAAGATTTTCACTCTTTTTTGCTTCTTTATTCTCTTGCCCAAAGCCGCCTGGGCCCTCCAAACCCATCCGGCACCTGAGGGACTCTATGCCCACATGCTGGCACACGTCTTTTTCATAGTGACCTTAGGAATATTTACTTACTGGCTGCACTCCACAGGTCTGGTCAGACAGCGGGGATGGCGTCTGATTCAAATCTCCTGCTTCATGTTCATCTTGTGGAATCTGGACACCTTTACGGTTCACTGGATTGAACACACTATGACGAGGGACATGTTCATCACTACCGGACTCGACTGGTCCAAGAGACTTGCTATGACCGGAGGCTGGCGTAGTTGGGTGTATTATTTTGGAAAATTTGATCATTTACTTTGTGTGCCCGCTATTCTTTTTCTCTTGATGGGCCTGCGCCGTCTCTATAAAGAAACGGGCACTGCAAGGCTGGCAGGACATGAGTAGTACCTTACCTCTTTTTCCAGTTTGGCTCGTTGACATGCTGGGCTCGGCCCTGATGATCATCATCTCCTTTGTCTGCGTCCGTTACGCTGTACTACTCCGTCGTACCGACAGAGAAAACATCATCTGGACCTATCTTCTGTGGCTCTGTTTGGCATTGGCTCTGTTTTCCATCTCACGATCAGTGGGGCACATTGCCAAACGGTTG
>JASFGC010000246.1:0-5900 GCA_050123975.1 Syntrophobacterales bacterium
GTCAGGAGTTGAAAAGCATAGAGCATAGGGCGTAGAGCATAGAGAAAAAATAGAGTAGCCAGTAGTCAGTAGCCGGTAGTCGATAGTTAATAACAAGTGTTTTCTTTTTTTTCTCCTGGATTCTGAATTCTGGCTCCTGAATTCTTCAACCTTGGGCCGCCTGTCCTGAGCGATACGACCTGAGCGACACGACTTGAGCTCGTCGACAAGTCTCGTCGACAGGTCTTGCCGAAGGATGAGCCTTTCGCCTTAAGCCTTCTGCCAGGCGGAATGCAATAAGGGGTGGACGATGACTCGCTTCAAACGACGCATATTAATCGGCTTGGCGCTGGTCGTGCTTGTTCTCGTCGGCCTGGTGCTCTTTTTTTACCGGCCCACACGGGTGGCCTTGGAGCGCGCCGAGGCTTTTCGATTCCGGCGAATGCTGGTGACGAGGCTGGGCGAACAAGATGCTTACCGTTTCTTCTTCGTCACCAATCGTCGTTTGGAAGCTGATGACGGGCCGCCGGAAGAGCGCTTTGGGAATACACGCGAAGGGGTGCTCAAATTTGGTTTTTTTGATACCGTGATTGAGCCCAGCCTCGGCCTCGGCATGATCATCAACCCCACCGATTGGTTCCAAAATGAGGAAATCCAGTTTCAACAAGTGCAACCATTGGACAAGAACGAATTCATTGAGAAAATGCGACAACAGGTCCAAGCCTCCCCGCTCAGATCGATTCTCATCAATGTGAACGGATTCAGGGAGCGCTTTCCCTCGGCCCTGCGCAAGACCGCATTTCTGAGTCACGTCTTGGACATCGATTCGCCGGTGCTGGTTTTCGACTGGCCGGGCGACCAGGGGTCGACACCGCGTGGCTACCGGCGGGCGCAAAGGATTGCCGGAGAGTCAGGGACTGAACTTGCCCAGACCTTGGGGCTGATCATTCGGCAGGTTCAGCCTGACAGATTGTGGCTGGTCGCGAATAGCATGGGCGGTGAGGTGGTGGTCCATGCCTTCAGTGTTCTTTACCAAGAGGCGGATCTGGCCGATGCGGAAACCGAGATCGAAGATGTGGTGCTGACCGCGCCCGACGTGGATCGCGACGAGTTTGACCGCCAGTTTAAACGGGAGATTGCGGCTCTGACCCGTAACCTTACAGTGTACGTTTCCTCCAACGACCGCGCCTTGCTGATAAGCCGCGTAATCAATCGAGGAAGACGGTTGGGAGAGGCCACACTGAACCCACGAAACCCGGATCAGTTCGAAGAGGCCGCCAGGGTTTTAGAGTTAGTCGAACCGGACAGCGAGCTCGTTACTTTGGTGGACGTCACCCCAGTGAACCGTACCCGCAATTTCCACAACTTTAGTCTGGAAACTCCGGAGTTTTTCGACGATTTGTTCCTGCGGCTTGCCAACATTAACACGCCTTCAAATCGTCTCATCTATCAGGTCCGGACACCCGACGGCGCGGTTTATTGGGTCTTGACCCGCGGTCGGTAGTGAAAAAGGGAGAAGACTCGCATGACACCCATCGTCTCTCTGGTTAAACGTCTAAGCTGGTTCCTCACCTGGGGTGCACTCTGGTTGGTCGTCGGTACGGTCACGCTTTCCTCCCAGGGATGTGGCGGCCCGCCTCTGGAGTCCTGGCACACCGAAAAACTGACGGCGGAATTCACCGCGGAGATGGCGGATGAGATCCGAACCTTTGCTGACTATATCCAGCTGGAAGATCGGTTATTCGCCCAATTGGAAGAGGAAGTCTACGGACGCACCGAAACCGGGCCAGAGTATGCGCTCGTTCGCTACAGTAGTGGCAGTGCTGCGGATCCGCAAAGGCTTGAACCCAACTGGAACCGCAGCTTCGAATTACCCGCCAAAACGGTGGCTGGTGGTGTGCTGCTGCTGCACGGCATGTCGGATTCGCCCTACAGCCTGCGGGCCCTGGGCGAAACGCTCAACCAGAACGAGTACTGGGTAATCGGCCTCCGCTTACCCGGCCACGGTACCGCACCTTCGGGGCTTAAGAGCATCAGCTGGCAGGACATGTCTGCGGCGGTGCGGCTGTCCATGGAGCATCTTGCCTCCAAGGTGAAGCAGAAGCCGATTCACATCATCGGCTATTCCACCGGGGCCCCGCTAGCTATGGATTACGCTCTCAACACGCTGGAAGGGAATGGTTCGCCGGTTCCGGCCAGCCTGGTGCTGATCTCTCCTGCCATCGGTATCCACCCCACAGCGGCGCTGGCCAAATGGAAGCGGCGGCTCTCCCACGTGCCCGGTCTGGGGAGGCTCGCCTGGTTGTCGGTTCTACCCGAATTCGATCCTTACAAGTACAACTCCTTTGCAACCAATGCCGGCGAGCAGGTTCACCGTCTGACCCGCTCCGTGGCCCGGCGTCTTGCGGCCCGGGCCCGGTCAGCTCCGGGTGAAATATTACCACCGACGCTGGTGTTCAAGTCTACCGTCGATGCCACAGTTTCAACGGATGCCGTGGTTGACCGCTTGCTGAAGCACCTTAAGCCTCAGCGCCATGAACTCGTGCTGTTCGACATCAACCGCTTCGCGGCCAAGTCCACTCTGTTGATCTCCGACCCGGCTCCGTTGACTACCCGGTTAATGGCTAACAAGAGCCTGCCCTTTGTTTTCACATTGATCACCAATGAGAACCTTGGGAGCACTGCGGTTGTGGCCCGCCGCAAACCGCCGTTCTCAGCTGAGGCAACAACGACCGAACCATTGAACCTTTCCTGGCCGCAAGGCCTGATCTCCTTGTCCCACGTAGCGCTACCTTTCCCGCCGGATGATCCCCTTTATGGTCAGGGCCCCCCAGGGAAAGAGGACGTCATTTTTCTCGGTCAGATGGCTATTCAGGGCGAGCACGGCTTGCTGAAGATTTCCAGCGATTTTCTCATGCGCTTACGGTACAATCCGTTTTACGCTTTTCTCGAGACCCGGGTGCTCCAGTGGTTGGATGGTGCCAGTGGCCAGACCGGGCTTGCAGCAGTTGCGCCGTTCTCAACCGCTGGGAGGATTGATGATGAAAGCTGACCCAGAGAAGGTGAAGAGAGCGAGATCGGTAACCCTCATGGGACTGCTCGGTCTGCTGTTGCTGTCTGTGGTCATCACTGGTTGCGGTGGCAGTAGTCTCCACACCATCAACCTGATGCCCGCACCCGCCGTCTTTGCAGACGGGGCCGTCAACCCGCTGCCCGAGGAGCCACCGTTGATATCCTACGATGACTTCGGCATGCTCTACGCCTCGGATCGTAAGCCCTCTGATGATCCTGAACAGTGGCCCTTTTATCTCAATGAGGCCGGATTCATCGTCAGACTCGGCCGCGCCAGGGTCAAAGCAGACCCTGCAGGGAACGATTGGCAGGAAGTGCGGAGGATTTCTTTGGCCAAAGATCGCACAGGGAATTATCCGCTTGAGGTTCTATCAGTACAGGAGACCGGTGCCCTCCCTAGTACCTATTCGTTCCTGACGCGATCGGTCCCGGGAATTACTGTGACCGATGAAGGCGGCAAAGAATTTGCCGAAATTGTCAATCAGCGCTTGGCTGCCTCCGGTGTCAAGGATGTCTATGTCTACCTCCACGGTTTCAGGGTCGTGTTCGACATTCCCGTGCTGGTCGGCGCCGAGCTCTGGCATTTCCTCGGCTACCGGGGTGCCTTTGTTGCCTATACCTGGCCGTCGACGCCCAGCGTCTTTGCCTACTTATCTGACCTAGAGGCCGCCGTTATCATGGCGCGAAAATTCCGTCTGTTTCTCACCTACCTGGCGGAAGAGACCCAGGTGGAAAAGATCCACATCGTTGGTTTCAGTGCCGGATCACGGCTGGTCGTTCGCGCCCTCAGTCAGCTGGCACTGCTCAATGGTGACGCAACCGAGGAAGAGATCCGGCAGCATGTGCGGATCGGCAACGTCATCATCGTCGGCGGTGACATCAGCCATGAGGAATTCGGCTCAGCCCTGGCGGATGGTCTGCTCAGAATTCCAGAACGTACCACTATCTATGTTTCATCGGCCGACAGGGCCCTGATATGGGCAAAGCGTATTTTTCGCCGCTCACGCCTCGGCCAACTGTGGACCGAAGAGCTGCCGCAGAGGACAGCGGACTTTCTGCGAGAAAACCCATCCCTGGAAATCATCGACGTGACCGAGGCTGCCGAATCGACAACGGGCAACGGCCACGCCTATTTTCGCAAGAGCCCCTGGGTCAGCTCTGACCTGCTCACGCTTCTGGCCTACGATATGGGCGCGGCCGAACGGGGTCTGAAAAAGGAGGAGAATCTGCTCGTCTGGACCTTCCCGCCCGACTTTATCGAGCGCTTGCGAAAAGCAATAGTGGAGATGAATCCTCAGCTGGCAGGAGCGATACAAGAAGAGAAAGATAGTCCTGCTGCGGATAACTGAAGATCAGTTGAGGTTTCCTTTGCCTTATAAACTGGTCTGAGGAGATTATGACATGCTGAAGAGAGGACTCATTGTGATTGCACTGGGCTTGATCGTATGGGGATCTGGTTGTTCTAAACAGTTTGGGCCTGAAAACCAAGAGGTCAATCCCGATGCGCCGGTGATCATTGATTATCATGCTGCCGAGGTAATTCGCCCTGGTACCACCTGGAGAGTATACCTCCATGCCAAAGACAAGAAAGGAGATATGAGAGATATCGTAGTGAGATTATTACAGACAGGTGCTGCTTCCGTTGGTACTTCTACCACCCGCATCGCGGAGAAACAGAGGAGCGAGGTAGTCGGATACCTCGCCTTGCGAACCCCGAGGGATAGAAATCTCAGGGGAAATCGTTTCACTCTCCGGGTTATTGTGCGTGATAGGGAAGGAAACAATAGTAAGACGGTTGAGGTACCCTTGCGATTTGACAACGTTTCACCAGCAGAGATACCAGAAAAATGGCAAAAAATTGCCGACCGTAGACTAGGATTTATAATGATTTCGATCGAGTCTATTTTGGATAGAACAAGAAGAGGTGGCAGACCACGATAGATTTGAGGTCATAGCTCTTGGTTGGTTCTACCCGATATTCGAGACCCAGACCAGGAATAATCTTCACTGTCTAATACCCGGGAATTTTGTTTATGATGCTGGGAAGAGTGATGGGAAATTGCGACAGAAGCGAAAAAGGACACACGATTACTCGTAAGTCCTTGAATTAATTTGGCAGTCCCAACGGGACTCGAACCCGTGTCTTCGGCGTGAGAGGCCGATATCCTAGACCACTAGACGATGGGACCGCATTATGAAGTTATACGTTATCGGTTATACGTTATTCGTGGTAAAAGGACGAAGGCTTAGATTTTGACTCTCTTCTTATAACGGATAACGGATAACCTATAACGATTAACACCAATGGCTGGGGGAGGAGGATTCGAACCCCCGTAGCATGATCCAGAGTCATGCGTCCTACCACTAGACGATCCCCCAACGAAGCAAGAAAAATAGACCATGGGTCCGTGAAAGTCAAGGGGAAAGTCGCAGCGCGCAGAGCGCAGAGTGTGTATAAATCTATCCAAAATAAGTGCAGTGAACATGTTGATGTAAAATATGCAACCTGCCAGCGAATGCTAAGAGATTTGCTATGAGTTCGATGCAACCATCAAAAGAATAAGACGCTATGCGCTCTGCGCTTCGCGCTTTGCGCATAGTGACAAAGTGCTTGACAAATCAAAGGCTTTTTTTATACTTACCAGTTCAATCTTCACGTAAGTAATAGTTTAGGAGATGGTGATCTTTGAAAGTTAGGGTGGATGAGCTTCCAGATTCCGGCAGGGTGCTGCACTTCCACGAAACTGATGCCTGGTTTTCTACCAGGATACGTTCAGGAGAGGATGCGACCGAAATAGCCTTGGCCCGACCCATTAACGTTGATCTGGAGCTCGTCCCAGAGGCGGAGC
>JASFGC010000247.1:0-5858 GCA_050123975.1 Syntrophobacterales bacterium
ACAAACATATAAGAAAGTGTCTGAAGCCATCCGTTGTAAGGCTGAAATGCAAGATGAATGCAGGTCAAACGGAGATAGGGTGTTCGCTGACACTGAGATTTGGATGTTTCCCCTTGTGCTCCAGGAGGAAAACCAAGATCTTTTCGCCGCCTTGGTACACGAGTTGGCGCACGTGGCTGTTAGTCGATTGCTAGCTCGAAAGTACAGGCCATTCAAAAGTGGTCACATACAAACAGTCAATAGTGCTGTGATGCTAGAAGAGGAGATGCACGGGCCAACCTATCGTAAAGCTCTCCGGCGATTTGCCCTAAGAGTTGAAGCTGCATGGGGGCAAGAGACAGCCAAGAAGATATGGCAGGAGTTGGAAAGTATTTAGAACCGCTCTTCTATCTCGGCCAAAGGCAGACATCCTCCTCTATAAGAGACTCGAATTTTCATGACTTCGAATAGATGAGCTCATAAATCTACAATCTACAATCTACAATCTAAAGTCTTGTATATCCTCTACTCCAGCGTCTCATAGTAGGCATCGGTGACTCCATCGAGTAGTTGCATGGATTGAATCCGCACTGAGAAAACCTCAGCATCGGGATGGTCGGCAAACTGTTTGAAATGCACGTGCCTGTCCAAAAATTTGGCCACAATGTTAGAACGTTTGTCCGAGTCCTCGATCCTCTCGAAAACCCCGTTTACAGTGAGGGCTTTTGCTTTCTGACGCTTATCACCTCTATGCATCAATCTCGTGTCAATCAGCAGACTCAGAGAGGGGTTGGCGGTGAGGTTTCGATACTTGGCCGTGTTTTTGTGAGTAATCATGTAAATGGTCCGACAGTCCTCGTCCGTCACGTAAGCCATCAATGAGCAGTGAGGCTTATTCCCCGTGACCGTGGCCAAGACGCACATGTCCTGCGATCGCATGACATCCTTCATTTTCTCTAACATTGCCATCACCCCTTAAAAAAACCATAAATAGCGCGCATTTTTTTTTCGCCTTCTAGTGCATTCCGCCAACTCTTTCTTTCAGCATCTGGTTTGCAAGCGCCTTCGCCTTGAAAATGGCGAGTTGCATTCGATTAATGGTGGAGAGTCCTCCCTTTTGTTCCAAAATGATTTTTGCCATTCCTGAGATAATGTCTGGTCCTATAGTTTTCCCCTCAAAGTGAGTACCGGTTTTGCCGGAAATGACAATAAAAAAGTCGTCAACTTCAGGATCGCTTGTTATTGCCTCAATACGATTTAACAGATTAGATTCGGTTTCCATTCTGAACCTCGCTTTCAATCATGCTGTTGAGAACATTCAGTTTCGCTGGTTTTTATGACCTAAAAATCTATATCAGGATGTCTTCTGGGCTTGATAGCGGGCCTCAGCCTCCTGCTTGACCGAGGCAAGGAGCTGTCTGGTAAGACTGTGAAGACGTCGGGGCACCAGGATTAATCTCGCCAGCCAAATGAGGGGACCGCTGAACTCCTCATGGCTGATGAACGTAACCGTGCCATTTGTCTCTCGAAACGTCCAGGTGTGGACCGCGTGAATGCCGAGACGTTCCCCCTCCCAAACCACCTTTTTTCCTGGATCGCACTCGGTGATGCGCGGCTTTACTTTGATCGGTAAGGTAAATGGCCTGACTACGAAGGAGAAACAGGCTCCAGTTGCCATTTGCTCGCCCTCGATGAAGTGACAGCTCTGACAGGCGGTATTCCAGTCGTCCCATTCTTCCAGGGCGGAAAAGACACCCCAGACTATAGGCAAAGGGGCTGCGATTTCAATCTCTTCTCTGATGAGCATAACTTTATCTCCGACCTTGCACACCGGCTTCACCGGTACTATATGTAAGCGTGTGTGCGGAATAAATCTTCCAGGCGGAGATAATATAGGCACGATGTATGAACATGGCAAGACAATGATGATGCCATGACTGAAGCAGATTTACTTTAAAGAGGGCTACGGAGTGCCAAAGAACAGACCAAAAATTCTCATCACAGGCGCAACAGGCTTCATCGGAGAAGAGGTGTCTCGCCATCTTTCAGAGTCGGGCTACCATCCTCGGCTGATGATACGAAGGCCGTTGCAGGATCTCAGAATTGGTCATTTTGATGCTGAGTTTGTCCAGGCAGACCTCACAGAGCCCAAAAGCCTGGTCCAGGCAGTGAAAGGCGTGGACAGCATACTGCACCTTGGCGCCAGAGCCACCTTCGAATCCTATGACACCCTCAGACCTGTCATATTGGATGGCTCGCTTGCGCTTATGGAAGCTGCTGCTGAGGCAAAAGTTAAGACTTTCGTCTACAGTTCAAGCCTCCTGGTGTACGGCGACCTTCCGGAGGAAGTTGACAACGCTACTCCAGCCAAGCCGGTCCTGGACTATGGTCGCATAAAACTTGAGACTGAGAAAAGGCTGGCTCGAGAGGCGTCCTCGGCCGGGATTACTTTCGGGGCTCTTCGCTTGCCCCATGTCTACGGGGCCATGGATCTCTATTTCCAGCAACTCCGTGATGGACTCCTGATCCTGCCCGGCTTGGGCAGAAACACATTTACCCATCTGCACGTTGCTGATACGGCCAGGATTCTCATCGCCTGCGCAGAGCAGGGATACCAGGGGATTTCTCCTGTAGGCGATAATTTGCCTGCAACCTGGGCTGAGTTTCTTCGCGTGGTCAAACTTCACCACCCCAGCGCCCGTGTCCTCGCTTTACCTCAATGGCTGGCCCTGACCACTACTGCCGCAATTACACCCCTTCGCCGCTACCGCCCTCATCCAGGACTGGAAACCCCCGGAGCAGTGCGCAGTTATAACTGCAACATTGCAGTAAAGCCCGGCCTGGTCTGGAGGGATTTGGGATTAAATCTCTTGTTCCCCACCATCCACGAAGGGGTGCCCGCCGTTCTGGAGGAATGGCAAAAGAAGATCGATTCCTAATGCTTATCCACCAGTGGGTGGCGCCAATTATAGGAAATGCAATCGTCAAGGGCGACGGGTATTCCCTCCTCTATTGTTGGATACATCAGTTCTAAACCAAGGACATTCTGAAAAGTATTCGGTTCCACCGGAAGGTTTGAGGTCCAGCTCTTTACTGCTGCCAGAGAAAATCTGTTCCAGGAAGAGGTGAAGCGGTAGAGCGCGTCCAGTGTAGCGGTCACAACGAGGGCAGACCAGGTGGGGACGTGGAGGACACGAAGCCTTGGATAGTATTGTTTCGTGATGGCAAAGAAGTCGTTCCAGGTGCAGGATTGATTGTCGGCTATTATGGATATACCGGGTTTAGCCATTTCGGCAGCTTTGATCAAGGCTCGAGCGGCGTCAACAACGTGAAGGTGGGAAAATACATTGTCGCCTTTCCCTGGAAACATTACACGTCCCTGCCGTATTTGGTCGAAGAGAAGAGAAGTCACCCCGTAGGTGTGAGACAAGCGAATTGAGGTAAAGCAGATATCTTCTTGCTCTGCCATTCTTGTCAAGATAGTTTCTGTTTCGAGTTTCACCCTGCCGTAGTCAGTGAGGGGCGCCGGTTTTGTCTGCTGGGTGATCGGTGTTTGCTGCTCGCCATAGGCCAGAATAGTTCCAGGATATATGAAAGTCTTTACTCCAGCATCTATAGCTGCGCGCATCAGATGCATTGATCCCTCGAGGATCGAAGAGCGTATGCGGCGGCTGGATTCAAGAGCGGCACGGGCCCCAAGATGGATAACAGTATCGATTCCCTCGAGTATTCTTTTCAGGCTTTTAGGTTGTCCTAAATCACCCTGCACTAAGTCAGCGTCAAGGGATTTCAACAGGACACCTCGGAGCGGTCTTCTCACCATGAGCCGGGGCTTACGGCCTTTTTGTGAGAGTTGTTTAGCGACTTCGCAGCCGATAAATCCAGTGGCCCCTGTCACTAATATCTTGCCGGCGCTTGCGGCCATTGCTTTAATTACTCCATTAATCATTGTGATCGATCGGTATTACTGACCGCCGTCAACAGTTTGACAATAGTTCTCAGTATATAGTTATGCCCCCTTACATTCGCAAGGTTGTGGGGGTAGGTTTAATCAACAAGGATTTACAGTAATGGAGTTGTTTGGCGGGAAAGCAGTTGGGTAGTTGTGCGCTAAAAACCTTTCTTCTCTTATCGCAAGCAGAGCTTGCCCCGACAGGAGTGGTTATAAAAAGTGTTGTTCTTTCTTCCTGGTGCCTTGAGCCTTGTGCCTTGCGCCTTTCGTCAATCCACAATTACTTCCCTATGCTCCATGCTCCATGCCCTCTGCTCATTACTTAGGAAGCATAGATCGAGCACTTCCTGACCGCCATGGCAGCCTCTTGCAGCGCCTCGGCAAAGGTAGGATGACCATGGACAGTCCGGGCAATGTCTTCTGAGCTGGCGCCGAACTCCACCGCCAACACACATTCTGAGATCATGTCCGAAGCACGAGGACCCAGGATGTGTACCCCGAGAATTCGGTCGGTCTTGGCGTGAGCGAGTATCTTGACAAATCCATCCTTTTCACCCATGCATCTCGCCCGCCCGGCGCCGGCAAATGGATATGTGCCAACACAATAGGGAATATCGCGCTCCTTTACCTGTTCTTCAGTAAGTCCAACACTCGCCACCTCGGGCCAGGTATATATGATGGAAGGAATGGCATCGTAATTGACCTCTCCAGGGAGCCCGGCAATACATTCAACCGCAGCAATGCCCTCGGCAGAGGCGGTGTGGGCTAGTGCCGGGCCAGGGATCAGGTCGCCGATCGCATGTATAGATTTGACATTGGTCTGGAACTGTTCGTCCACCAAGACATGGCCAGTGCGGGGGTCCAATTCCACTCCTATCTCTTTTAAACCGAGGCCGCGAGTAAGAGGACGGCGACCCACGGCAACCAATAAACGGTCGCAGTTCATGGTTTCTTTCTTGCCATTACTATCCAGTTTCACCTGGACCTTTTTGCCAGACACTTTTGCCCCTGAGACCTTTGTCTGTAGACGAAAGGTAAGACCTTGTTTGGCTAAAATACGCTCCAGACCGCGTGCAACCTGGCCATCCAAAGTAGTGGCTATTTGAGGTAGCATCTCGATTACCGTAACCTTGGAGCCCAAACGCAGCCACACGGACCCTAACTCCAGTCCGATGTAGCCGCCTCCCACAATACCAAGGTGTTTGGGGACAGAGTCGAGGGTAAGGGCTTCGGTGGAACTGACAATGCGATCGCCGTCAAATTCCAGGCCAGGTACTGAGATAGGATCGCTCCCGGTTGCCAGCAGGATGGATTTTGCCTGGATGGTTTGGCGATCAGTTTTGCGGCGGGATCCGGGCTTTTTTAAAACCTCTATCTGATCCTCACCGGCCAAGCGAGCGGTACCGTGGATAATGTCAACCTTGTTGCCCTCTAGGAGTTTGCGCACATTATCGGTCAGCTCCTGGACAACCTGCTCTTTTCGCGCCATCATGGCGGCCAAATCAAGGCTCACCCTGCCGGTCTTGATCCCATGGGCTGCAAAGTGATCTTTGGCAAGGTGGTAATACTCGCTCGAGTCAAGGAGCGCTTTGCTTGGAATGCAGCCCACATTTAAACACACCCCTCCCAGCCGGGGCTCCTTCTCGATGCAGGCCACTTTCATGTCAAGCTGGGCGGCGCGCACTGCAGCCACATATCCGCCAGGCCCCGAGCCAATGATAACCAAGTCGTAATTCTTTTTCTTTGCCATTTGTAAGTCCTATGTTGGAGATTCAAGCCTCTCGCCCGCTCTCCCACTCCGCGGGCTCGCTAGAGTCCTCAGAGGGCTCAGAAAAATAAATGCCTTAAATGTCAAAAATGTCTAAAGTGCCTAAAATTTAAAAGCAAGGAATCCAGAATCCAGTAGCCAGAATCCAGGAGCCAGTGC
>JASFGC010000248.1:0-5767 GCA_050123975.1 Syntrophobacterales bacterium
TTCGCGCTCGCTCCGCTCCGCTCAGTCCCGCAAGCGGGTCCCTAGTTTCGCTACGCTGTCATTTCTTGTGAGAGGGATTCCACATTTCTCACATCCCACATCAACATTCCAAGAATCCAGTAGCCAGTAGTTGAGAAGAATTCAATCGTCATTTCGCATCTCGCATTTCGCAATCCGCATTTATCATTGAAAACTCACAGATAGGACTAATTGAAACATGTAAGTAAAATGCCAGATGATAATTGATGAATGCGCAATGTGAATTGACCCTCTGCCTGCTGCTAACTGCCAGCTGGCCACTGTATTTCCCTAAGCCCTCTACACTCAATGACAGCCGATCTGAGAGATTGGTGAAACTCTTCTTTTACCTTGACTTGCAGGTACACTTGGGATTTATTGTTCCGGACAATCGTCATTGGGGCATTCTTTGCACCCGGCAGCCTGACCACGGGTAGGACAAACAGATGGAGAACAGAGAGTCCACTCCCGATACAATCAATGGAGCGCGTTACCGGTGGCGGTTGCAAACGCCTAACCACCAACTGGCAGACAAGATTGCGAAGGATTTGGGGCTACCTCCTTTGGTGGCCTTGATTCTTACCACTCGGCGCATCACTTCTGTAACTCAGGCCAACGACTACCTCGATTGCCGGCTCGAAAACCTTCACCCTCCAGACAATATGCCAGATCTCGATAAAGCGGTTACTCGCATCGCTAGCGCTTTAGAGCAAGGAGAGCAGATAGCTGTCTACGGTGACTATGATGTGGACGGTATTACTGCCACCGCGCTGCTGGTTCATTTCCTTTCCTCCTTGGGTGGGACAGTACGTTGGTACATACCGCACCGTGTTCAGGAAGGATACGGTCTCAACAGTAAAGCTCTTCAAACTATGCATACTGAGGGTGTCACTTTGGTCATCACCGTGGACTGCGGTAGTACAAATCATGAGGCTATCGAATCGGCAGGCACACTCGGACTGGATGTAATTGTCACCGACCATCACCTGCCTCCACATTCCCTTCCGGCAGCAATTGCCCTGGTAAATCCGAAACGGAGCGAAAAATCAGAAGAACTCAGGGATCTGGCTGGTGTCGGTGTTGCCTTCTATCTTGCCGTCGCGCTTCGAGCGCACTTCCGCCACGCGGGGAGGTGGTCCACCTCTGAGCAACCCAACCTCAAGAAATATCTCGACTGGGTCGCCCTCGGCACATTGGCAGACATGGCCCCTCTCACCGGTACGAACCGAATTCTCACGCGTTTCGGTCTGGGAGAACTTACCCGAACTTCCAATTGTGGGCTGCGTGCTCTCAAGGCGATTTGTGGCCTGGAGAAAAATACGATCAGTGACTGGGATGTCTTGTTTCGGTTGGGCCCTCGTCTCAACGCTCCTGGACGTTTGGCGAGTGGAGATCTGGCTGTGCGCTTTCTCCTCAGTACTGATTCTGCTGAAGCCCGGAACCTAGCTCTTGAACTCGAAGAGCTCAACCGTCAGCGCCAGCATGAGGAGAAACAGCTATTGGCCGAGGCATTGTACCTTGTGGAGGCGAATAACTCTTTCGAGCAAAGGAGCGCATTGGTTCTTGCCTCACCCGGCTGGCACAAGGGACTGTTGGGTCTTGTGGCCTCCCGCCTCGTCGAACGTTTCAACAAACCGACCATCCTCCTCACGCAAGTGGACCAGCACTGGGAAGGGTCTGGCCGTAGTTTTGGTAGCTTCGACCTTTATCAGGCACTCTATAGCTGTAGAGATCACCTGGTGCGCTTCGGCGGCCACAAACAGGCAGCAGGACTGGGCCTCAGAAAAGAACTATTGACAGAATTCCGCACTGCATTTGAAAGCATTGTGGAGGAGCAAATGGACCAGGAAGACATTCGCAGAACAATGAAAGTAGATGCAATGGTCCATCTTGATGAGATTACTCCTGAGCTGATGACATATATTGAAAGAATGCAACCCTATGGAGTAGACAATCCAGAGCCTGTTTTCTGTTGCCGTGGTTTTCAGGTGGAAAATCTGCAGATACTCAAGGGGTGCCATTTACAGTTGCGGTTGAAGCAAGGAAAAACACGGTTCACCGCTATTGGCTTCAACTTCATAGAGTCCGATCATCCACCTCCAGTTCCGGAGTCGCTGCTTTTTAGCCCCCGATGGAACCATTGGCAGGGCGAGAACCGTATTCAGTTGCACTTACACGACTACCGCTAGGATTTTTGATTGTAGATTTTAGATTGCAGATTGAAAAACAAATAATCGCAGTGGCAATCTGGAATCTGAGACCTGCAATCATGAGAGGTAAAAACCCTTGCCAATGACACAGCCCTGTGCTAGTAAAATGGAGCTCTGCCGATGACCGCTCTTGGCGCAATGACGGCAGGACCAGCCAAAGGGTTCTTCCAAACGGTTAACATTCGGTGCTGAAGGGGATTGATGAAAACCTTACTATATACAGTTTCTTTGGCCGTGTTGGTCTTGTGGTTGTTCTTCTTCACCCTTTCTTCTCCTGCCCCAGCCCAGAACATAGATCTGAACAGACCGCTGGTGGCCTCTGGCACCAGACCCATGCTGGAACAGGACTCGGCAGACGCACGAAAGTTGGCCTTAGAGGAGGCTTTACGCGCTGCTGTGGAACAGGCTCTAGGCTGGCTCCTTCCTTCAGACCGCATAGTCCGCTATTATCCGCTCCTTTTGGATCATATTCTCAAGGAGCCCATGAGTTTCATCCAGGACTATCAAATAGTTCACGAAGGTGTGACATTTGGGCTCTATAGGGTGACCGTGCTGACAACCCTGTACAGCGAGGGACTGACGCGCAAATTGCGCCGTCTTGGTCTATTTCTGGCTGCCAGCGAGCGTCCCCGGATAGCGCTTCTGGTTGCTGAGCGCACCAGCCCTGAGGCCCCTTGGCATTGGTGGTGGCAGACTTCGCCGCTGGATCATCGACAGTTTATATTTTCGCAGGCTCTGGCAAAGCTCATGTCTGACCAGGGCTTGGTGCCATTAGATCCTAACCTGTTTTTGGAGAGCTTACCCGAGGATCCGAGCTACCAGGAACCTGTGTTGAACAATGAGCAGGGTGGAGCTTTGGCTAAAGCTCTGGGAGCAGATGTGGCCATACTGGGTCAGGTTACTCACCTACCTGCCAGTGCGGATTCAACTGGAATGACGAGCGGCTCTCTACGGGCAGTGCGAGTGGAAAATGGCGAGATTCTTGCCCGGGTCTCCGGCACTGTCCAGGTCCAGCCCTCCGGCGAGTATGCAGCATCTGACTACGGTTTTACTGCCTTGGCAGAACGCTTGGCCCCACACCTGGTGGATGGTGTGCTGACTCCCTTTGTTGCCGTATCCCGTGCCCCCAAAGAAGTTACCCTCCAGGTCGAAGGAGTGAGGTCCTACGGTGATCTCATCCTTATCAAGGAGCACCTCCAACGCGCACCTGTGGTAAAGGAAATCAGGCAGATTAAACTGAAGGCTGACCTGGGATCTTTTGCCCTCGTTTTAGCGGGAACCCTTGAAGACTTGGAGAGTGCACTGGAGGGTCACGACTTTGGCACTTTTATTACCAGCGCAGAAGTGACCGACGAAAATCTCATAGCAGTGACTATCCTCAGCAAGAGGTAAGCCTCTCCTCCCATGACCATTCCGAATTTTCTCACAATTTTGCGCGTCCTGCTCACACCGGTCCTGGTCATCTTACTCCTCGAAGAACGCCTCAGTGAGGCCCTGTTCGTCTTTATAATAGCGGGAGTCACTGACGGACTCGATGGTCTGATAGCCCGCCTGTATAAACAAAAATCCAGACTGGGTGCCTTTCTAGATCCACTTGCGGACAAGTTGCTTCTGGTTACCACCTACGTACTCTTGGCCTTCCAGAATCTGGTTCCAAGCTGGCTAACCGTTATTGTTCTCAGCCGGGACATACTCATTGTTTTGGGGGTATTTGTTCTATTCATGCAAGACCTGCCTTTTGAAATCAAACCTACCCTTGCCAGTAAATTGACCACTTGTACCCAGATTATTACCGCAATTGTCACCATGGCAACAGCCCTGGCCACACCTCATCCGCTTCTCAAACATATCCTTTTTTACCTCACTGGCACGGTTACGATTGTGTCCTGGGGGCAATATATGGTCCGGGGAGTCCGCATTATGCAAAAGGCAGGGGATAGTGATAAGAACACTAAGCACTAGGCACAGAAGTACGACGCGGGGACGCGGAGAAACGGCGAAACGGGTAGTTCTGTCCGTTGTCAGTAGTCCGTTGTCCGTTGCTAAAAGATTAAAAGACATATGGAAAGAAAGTAACCTTCTTTTAACTCTATGCTCTACCTGTCCTGAGCTTGTCGAAGGATGCCCTATGCCTCCCCTTCAGAATTTTTTCTTGACAGTGACCACCCGTCTTGATACTTAGTATATGCTTTAATCATAGGCACGTAGCTCAGGGGGAGAGCACTACCTTGACGCGGTAGGGGTCTGGGGTTCAAATCCCCACGTGCCTACCAGATCTACTCTTCAAAGGTGTTGATAACGACCTTCATGCGAGTTACCAAATAGTAGTCAGAGAGAGGCATCGGCGAGGTAGAGCTCGGATGCCTTTTCTTATTTAGTGAGATGCAAAAGCAATGGACGAAATAAACGTATCAATTGGGGGGGAAGAAAGCCAGCGCTTGCCGAAGGGCATAAGTGCAGGAGAAGCCCTGGCACGTCTGCAAAAGAAAAAGGGCAGCCCTGCAGTTGCCGCTAAGATAAACGGCGAACTCGTTGATCTCAGCAAGCCTCTGGAACAGGATTGCTCCATAGAGCCGCTGAACCAGAATAATGAAGAGGCTCTGGAAATTCTCCGCCACACTGCATCGCACGTCATGGCCCAAGCGGTGCAAAGCCTTTATCCTGAAGCCAAGATCACTATTGGCCCGGCCGTTGAAAACGGTTTCTATTATGATTTTGATTGCCCTGAAACCTTCAGTGTAGAGGATATTCCCCAAATCGAAGCCAAGATGCAGGAGATTATCCAGCAAGCTTTGCCTGTCTTTCGCAGAGAACTGGATCGGCAGGAAGCAATCCGAGTTTTCTCTGAGCGCGACGAGAGCTACAAGGTCGAAATGCTGGAAGAGATGGACGAACCGGTGGTTTCGGTCTACGGACAGGATGATTGGCTTGACCTTTGCCGCGGCCCCCACTTGGTTAATACCAGTGAAGTCAAAGCTTTCAAGCTCACCGGAGTTGCTGGAGCCTACTGGCGGGGTGACGAGCGCAATCCAATGCTGCAGCGCATCTACGGCACCGCTTTCTTCTCTAAGAAGGATCTCAAAAGATATTTACATCTTCTTGAGGAAGCAAAAAAAAGAGATCACCGTAAGTTAGGGAAAGAACTGGATCTCTTCCATGTAAGTGATGAGGCGGGACCAGGACTGGTCATCTATCATCCCAAAGGAGCATTGCTCCGCCACATCATAGAGACCTTTGAGAAGGAAGCACATCTGCGCCGTGGCTATCAAATGGTCAGCGGGCCGCAACTGCTCAAGACCGAAATGTGGAAACAGTCGGGACACTTTGAAAACTACCGAGAAAATATGTACTTCACAGAGGTAGAAGGCCAGTCCTATGGGATTAAGCCCATGAACTGTCTGGCCCACATGCTTATCTATAAATCCACAATTCGTTCTTACCGGGATCTGCCCATACGTTATTTTGAGATGGGTCTGGTGCATCGACACGAGAAGTCCGGGGTGCTTCACGGCCTGACACGAGTACGTCAATTCACTCAA
>JASFGC010000249.1:0-5749 GCA_050123975.1 Syntrophobacterales bacterium
ATACTGGAAATTGATCCAAAGGTGTTCGCCATAAAGAGGTATAGCCAGGAACAAGAGATCTATACGCTGACCAATGTTTCCTCTACAGAAGTTCCCCTTTCTTTGTCGGGCCATGACGTTCCGGAACAGATGGAAGATTTAATTTCGGGAGAGAAATTCAAAACTGATTCCTTCACCTTGAGACCTTATCAATACGTGTGGTTGAGTTAATACTCTATTTACTTCTCCCGGGATTCGAGTAGAATGCAAAAGACTTGACAAAGAAGAGTATTGTTGTGATCTTATCCACTTAACCAGATCAAGAGATAGATATAAATATAGATACAATAGCCCGCCTTTCGATACCCTGGAGGTGATTGATGTTGCATTTTATTTCCGGCAGAAGCAAATTTCTTTCTTTTACCCTCTGCTTGCTTGTTTCGATCCTGGCAACGTTTGGTTGCGGCAAGGAGGAAAAGCCGCCAGAGGTCATCCGCTCCATCAGGTGGATCAAAGTGGCCGAGACCTCAACCAAGCAGGTAAGAATGATCTCAGGCACCACCAAGCCTGTGGACCAGACGGCCCTCAGCTTTGCCGTGAGTGGGACGGTTGAAACGGTCAAAGTAAGGCTGGGCGACCAAGTCAAGAAAGGCCAGGTGTTGGCTGAACTGGATCAACAACCTTTTGTACTCGGGGTTAGAGATGCGGAAGCGGAACTATCAAAAGCGCAGGCCAACCGGGTGGAGAGGCGAGCCAACTACGAACGCTATCTTGCCCTCTACGAGTCCAACAATGCCAGCAAGGCCGAATTGGACGAGGCCCGGGCCAGCTTCGATAGTGCCGAGAGCCAGGTAAAGGCGGCAACGGCCCAGTTGGGGCTGGCACGTCGTGATCTACGCAAAACCCGGCTCACAGCTCCATTTAATGGAACAATCTCTGTGAAAGAGATAGAACCCTTCATCGAGGTTCCACGAGGCCGAGCCGTTTTCGGCTTGGATGGAGAGGAATCTGGTTTCGAGGTCAGCACTGAAGTGCCCGAGGCGGTTGTCATCAATCTGAGCGTTGGTGAGCAGGCCGATGTTGTTTTTCCTAGTTTGAACAACCGCAGGGTGCCTGGAGTGATCACCGAGGTAGGAGCAAGATCACGAGAGGCTACTACCTTCCCAGTGACCGTACAGATAGAAGAGAATTTTCCAGAACTCAGGTCGGGTATGTCGGTGGAAGTTGCCTTCGAGTTTATCCCGCAGTCCGAAAAAGGGGAGCCAATAGTGACAGGCTTACTCGTCCCTCTACAAGCGTTTCTTGTGGGAGCAGAGAAGACACACTTTGTTTTCGTATATGATGAGAAGAGCTCCACAGTCAAAAAGACTCAAATCGAGGCATTGAATCTTCGCGAAAACGACGTAATCGTTGAACCTGGGGCTCTCAAGGCCGGCGACATCATAGCTACTGCCGGTGCCGCGTTCTTGAGCGACGGGCAGAGAGTGAATTTGATGGAGGAGAAGGGTAAGAAGAAGCAGAAGGAGAAAGAGCAGGAAAAGGAGCAATAACATTTCGGAATTCGGAATTCGGATTTCGGAATGCGGAATGAAGGAGGAAAAGTAAAACCATTTCGGAGTTCGGATTGCGGAATGCGGATTGAGGGGTACAAAATGATGCAAAGGGGGCACCATGAATTCGCATTCACTGAAGAGGAGGACAAAGGAGTTTGCCAAGAGGATTATTGAGCTCTGCCGCGTACTGCCGAACAATCGTGAAGGAAGACTGATTGGCAATCAGTTGTTTAGTTCAGGGACCTCGGTGGCGGCTAACTACAGAGCAGCATGCCGCGGGAGATCAAGAGCTGAATTTATCGCGAAACTAGGCATCGTTGAGGAAGAGGCAGACGAAACACTCTTTTGGCTAGAAATAATAGATGAGATGGAAATTGGCGATACGAATGTAGTGCAATCATTGATGGATGAGTGTGATGAAATCATAGCAATAATGGTTTCGTCAATCAAAACAGCAAGGAAAGAAAAGAGATCAAGATAGTATGAAGTTCTCAATCCGCAATCCGCAATCCGCAATCGAATGGGAGTGTTGAATGAACTTGACCGGATTCTCTCTTAACAACTCACGTTTGGTGATGCTTTTGGTAGCACTGCTTACCGTAGCAGGCCTTGGCATGCTCACCAACTTTCCTAGTAAGGAGGACGCTGTTGTCACCATTCGGGATGCGGTGGTGACCACCTACTTTCCTGGGATGTCGCCTCGACGGGTGGAAGATCTTATCACCCGTAAGGTGGAGGAATATATCCGCCAGATGCCCGAGGTAGAGGATATCTACGATGTCAAGTCCGCTACCGGGGTTTCCATCGTCTACGTCAAGGTGTATGACAGTTTTTTCGATATGGATACAATCTGGAATGACCTGCGCAACAAGATGGACGACGTCAGGCCGGAGCTGCCGGAAGGAACCATAGGCCCCTTTGTTGACGACGAGTTCGGCGATGTGTCCGTGGTCCTTGTCGCTCTTACAGCCGACGGCTTTACCATGGCCGAGATGCGTGATGTTGCCAGGGATATGCAAGACGATTTTTATACCATCCCGGGCATTCGCAAGGTGACGCTTCATGGCGTGCAGAGTGAGAGGGTATTTCTGGAGATATCCAATGCCCGCTTGGCACAGTGGGGGCTCAGCCCAACTGAGCTTGCCGAGACTCTCATGAAGCAGAACATCATTCTCCCGGGCGGCTCCGTCGATACCGGGGCGGTGGAGTTGGTGGTTGAGCCTTCGGGAAATTTTGAGAGCGTGGAGGACATCGAGAATGTTGTCATCAGGCTGCCCTCATCTAACCAGGTCGCCTACCTGAAAGATATAGCCACGGTGAAGCGGGCCTACATTGATCCGCCGATGCAGAAAGTCTACTACGATGGGAAGCCCGCCATCATCCTGGCCGTGGAACAAATGGAGACAGGGGTCAACGTCCTGGATTTCACTCCCCGAGTTGAGAAAAGAGTGGAGGAGTGGCAAAACGAGCTGCCCATCGGTTATCAGGTGGATGTTGCCTTCTATCAAGCGAAGTATGTGGCGGAGTCGGTCAACGGCGTGGCCATGAACCTGGTGCAGACGCTGGTCACCGTGCTCGCTGTGGTAATGCTTTTTCTGGGGTTGCGTACCGGGCTCATCGTGGGAACCATTGTTCCCCTCACCATGATTGTTACTCTCGTCCAGATGCGGGTCTTGGGCCTTGAGCTCCACCGGATAACTCTGGCCACCCTGATCATATCCCTGGGGCTTTTGGTGGATAACGGCATCGTTATGGCCGAGGAGGTAGGGAGGCGCATGTTGGAAGGGGAGGAAAGAAGGGATGCGGCCATCAATGCGGGCAAGACCTTGGCCCTGCCGCTGCTTACCTCAACTCTGACCACGATCCTGGCATTTGTACCTTTGGCCATGGCTCCCAACGTTACCGGAGAGTATTTGAGCTCCATGGCCACAGTGATCGCCATCACCCTCCTGACCTCCTGGCTTCTTGCCAATATGGTAACCCCGCTCAACTGTTACTGGTTCTTGAAGCCCAAGGCTCTCACTGAAGAGGAAATACAAGCGCAGTACCAAAAACCCATGTATCAGATATACAAGAGGCTTTTGACCTTCGCTTTGAACAACCGGATAGTTGTCCTCGGCGTGGTGGCAGGTCTGATGTTTGGGGCCATCACCCTCATGGGCTTGGTGAGGAAGCAGTTCATGCCCGACTCTGAGCGGGATCAGTACATGATTTATCTAGATATTCCAGCTGGTTATGGTACCAACGCCATGGACCGCACAGCGGTTCGTTTTCTGGAATGGCTCCACGACGAGGAGGTCAATCCTGAGGTAACCAGCTCCATTGCCTACGTGGGATACGGCGGACCACGGTTTTTTCAAACATTTGGTCCTCGGGCCCCGGCAGCTAATATTTCTTATATTCTGGTGACAGCAAAAGACGCTGATTCCATCTTCCCGTCAATGGACAGAACCCGCGATTATCTTGCTCAGAATATGCCCGAAGTCTATCCTCGCATAAAGACGTTCTGGCTGGGGGCAAATGAGACAGGATTGATAGAGGTTCGTATTTCCGGGCCGGATCACGATAAGATATTCGAGCTCAGTCAGCAGGTGGAAGGGGCTCTTCGCGATATCCCGGGAACAGACGGCATTTACAGTGACTGGGAAAACCGGGTCTCCAAGGTTTTCGTTGACATTGATCAGCCTCGGGCCCGAAGGGCTGGTGTCACCTCGGAGGAGATAGCCAACAGCCTGAACGCCTTCTTTAGCGGCAACCCTATCACCGATTATCGGGAGGAGGACAAGGCCATACCGGTGATGCTCAGGGCTATAGGGGCAGAAAGAAAGACCCTCGATCGCCTTCGCACCGTGCAGGTGTACTCCTCGACGCGAAATGAAAATCTACCGTTAACTCAGTTGGCGAATCTCAGGACTGAGGTCATGTACAATCAGATCTACAGGCGCAATCTGCTGCCCACGGTGACCGTGGAGGCCAAGCACTTATGGAAGCAGGCGGCGGAGTTGGAGGAGGCCCTCTCGCCCGCACTGGATAAAATCATGGAGGACTTGCCGTCCAGGCACTTCTGGGAGTGGGGCGGAGAATCGGAAAACTCTGCCAAGGCGCAGAATGCCCTGGCAATATTCATTCCCCATGCCCTAGGGGCCATGATTTTGCTCATGGTCTGGCAGTTCAACTCCTACGCCAAGCCGGCGATAATTTTCATCACCATTCCGCTGGTGCTCATTGGGGCTGCGCCGGGACTGCTGCTCACCGGGGCATTCTTTGGCTTCATGGCGATTCTCGGTTTTCTCAGTCTGGCGGGTATTATCATCAACAATGCCATTGTTTTGCTGGATTCCATCCAGAACGAAATCGATGCAGGGGCAAAGCCTTACGATGCAGTGCTGAAGGCTTGCCTCACCCGATTCAAACCAGTGTTCATGACCACGCTGACGACCATTCTCGGGCTAATCTCTCTGATGATCCCGCCTGACCCAATGTTTTTTGCCATGGCCGTAGTGATCAGCTTCGGCCTTGCCGCCGGCACCCTGCTGACCCTGGTGCTGGTCCCGGTGTTGTACAGTCTGTTTTTTAGGGTTAAACCTGAAGAGAGCTAGAGATTTCGGATTTCGGATTGCGGAATGCGGATTGAGAATTACGAGATGATGAAAAGGGGGCACCATGAATTCGCATGCACTGAAGCGGAGGACAAAGGAGTTTGCTAAGAGGATCATTGAGTTCTGCCGCGTACTACCGAAGAATCGTGAAGGAAGACTGATTGGCAATCAGCTGTTTAGTTCAGGGACCTCGGTGGCGGCTAACTACAGATCAGCTTGCCGCGGGAGATCGAGAGCTGAATTCATTGCGAAACTAGGCATCGTTGAAGAAGAGGCAGACGAAACACTCTTCTGGCTAGAAATCATAGATGAGATGGAAATTGGCGATACGAATGTGGTTCAATCACTGAAGGATGAGTGCGATGAAATCATAGCAATAATGGTTTCATCAATCAAAACAGCAAGACAAGAAAAAAAATCTAAATAGTATTCTGTTTTAAATCAAAAATCCAAAATCCGCAATCCGCAATCCCCATTCCGCAATCCGCAATCCGAAATCACCTTCTAATCGGTTTCACCCCCGATTTATTGAAAAACTCCTGGAGCCTCTGAAACCATTCCTCCCTTTCTGCCTGAGTCATGAGAAAATCGAATCTACCGGCAGCGCGCTCCACATCC
>JASFGC010000250.1:0-5693 GCA_050123975.1 Syntrophobacterales bacterium
TCTTGCTGCTGCCCTGGTGCTCAATTCAGCGCAGAAGGTTCTGGTGTTCGAGGTAAGCTTATTTGGGCTGAAGTCAATTTCTTTAACAGCCATTCTGGGAGTGACTGGCTATGTTGTCACCACAGTCCTGGGAGTCTGGCTGATTATCGCCATTTATCGTTCAGGAAAACTATGAGGGGTAAGCGGTGAACGGTGAGCGGTAAACGGTAAAAAACAAAGAATCCAGGAGACAGGAGTCAGGAGCCAGGAGAACTGGGCATGGAGCGTAGAGTTTAAACATTTCAAAATACGACATCTCACATCTCACATCCCACATCTCACATCAACAATCCGCAATCCTCAATCCGAAACTGGGAACCCGCCCGAAGGGTGGGAGTCCGAAGGACAAATCACCAGAGTTCCTAGTTCATAGGCCTAGTGTTTAGTCTCTCGTGCACTACTCAGGGCAGCAACGGTTCGAGCGGGCATCCCTGGCAGCGGGCCTTGCGTTTACAGTGAAGTTTTCCCACCCTCACCAGGAGGGCGTGATATTCGTTAAACATGTCCACATCAAGCGGCAAGTTTTCCATGAACAAATCCTGTAGAGCTTGGTAGTTGACCTCCTCTTCGATGAGACCGTGGCGGCTCGTAACTCGGTAAGTATAGGTATCAACTACGAAAATGGGCTTATGGAAAGCATAAAGCAGAATACTGTCGGCGGTTTCAGGGCCCACGCCGTTGACTGATAACAGCTGCTGGCGTAACTGCCCCGTATCTATTTGCCCCATGGCCTCCAGGTCACCTCCGTAAGCCTGGGCAACCATCACAATCAAGTTTTTGAGACGACTCGCTTTGAGATTGAAATAGCCTGCCGGTTTTATGAACTCGGCAAGCTCCTCTGTAGATCTTTGATGGAGTTTGTCTAAAGAAAGGAGACCGTGTTTCTTCAAATTGGCGATGGCCTTCTCAACTCCTTGCCAATTTGTATTTTGAGTGAGAATGGCTCCAACCATGACCTCCAGTGGGCTTTCTGCCGGCCACCATTTCTGCGGACCGTAAGCCTTCAGTAAAAACTGATAGATCTGGTTGAGTTTGTCTGCAAGGGTGTTCATTCTCTAGTCAAAGAATTCAGGAGTCAGGAGCCAGGAGACAGAATTGAGGTGTCAGGTGTCCCGCCTACGCTCTGTTGAGCTACGGCGTGGCAAGCAGGTTTCAGGTGTCAGCGGTGGACGTTTGATCGTCAAATCGTTGAAACCGTTGAATTCGTTAAATTCGAAAGATCGCGGCTGAAAGCCGCTCCCACAGGAGAATTTCTGTCCTCTGCCCTCCGACCTCTTTCTTCTGTTCCTAGTTCTTTTCTGCCCGCTGTCTGCTGCCTGCTGCCCGCTGTTTTTCTCCATGCCCTATGCTCTATGCCCTATTCCCAACCTGCCCTGAGCTTGTCGTTTGTTTTTCTTCCCTGACACCTGACACCCGACACCTGAAACCTTTCATTCATCAATCTCCAATCTTAAATCTAAAATCCCCTCGCACACGGTAGCATTTCTCTTACAGTCGGGCAACAGTGTCATTACAGTCCAGAAAACCTAGTCCTTTAAGGCATGTTAGATCGCATAGAGCATAGCGCATGGCGCATAGCGAAAAAGAGAGTGAATGGTGAACAGTCGCAAGGCCAGGGCATGATCGGTTTACCGTTCACCGTTTACTGTTTACCTGACGCTTTGCGCTCTGCGCTTAGCACCTTGCGTCAAAAGGGCACTGCAGAGCAGGGTTTTTCGCGCCTCGATTCTTTATTTCGCCTCTTTACATTGGATGGGATTGGAGTGTACCATCAAATTTTGACTTGCTCCCCTGATCCGGATATTTCACTCCCCCGGAGGACTAATATGGCAGTAAGCCTGGCGCTGATTGTGATCTTTGGCCTGGCAGCGGATATTTTGTTCCGCAAGTTCAAGCTTCCTGGTCTGGTTGGCATGCTTATCGTCGGGGTTCTGGTGGGGCCTCATGTCATAGGTCTGATGCGGCCAGAGATGATGCAGGTTTCTGCTGACTTTCGCAGGATTGCTCTGATTGTGATCCTTTTGCGGGCTGGATTCGAGTTGCGGCGCGACACCCTGCATCGGGTGGGAAAAACAG
This sequence comes from Syntrophobacterales bacterium, assembly GCA_050123975.1. GTDB lineage: Bacteria > Desulfobacterota > Syntrophobacteria > BM002 > BM002 > BM002. The sequence continues at coordinate 2,116 of JASFGC010000250.1, forward strand.
CAATCATCATGTCCGCTTGGCCGGCCATACTTGAGATTGCGGCAGTCATGGCAGTGGCTCCTTACTTCCTGAAACTCTCCCTTCTAGAGGCCACCATTCTGGGCAGCATTCTGGCAGCGGTCTCGCCGGCTGTGGTGGTGCCGTTGATGATTGATTTCATGGAGCGGGGCAAAGGGGCCAAAAAGGGAATTCCCACCATGATTTTGGCGGCATCCTCTGTTGACGACGTCTTCGTTATTGTCCTGTTTACCATCTTTTTGGGTATGTATGGTGGTCATAAGGTGAACATCGCTTGGCAGTTGGCCGGCATACCCATCTCCGTTGTTCTCGGTATCGTCGTTGGCTTGATTCCCGGCTACCTACTTTACAAGCTTTTTATCAAATATGACTGGCAGCCGCCCAGGCGCACTCTGCTTGTTATTGGGACTTCCATAGGTTTGATGTGGTTGGAGGAGGTGGCCCACGGAGTAGTTCCCATTGCCGCCTTGCTGGGAGTGATGGCCATTGGTTTCATCATCCTGGAGAAGGAAGAGGCCATTGCTCACATTGTCTCCCAGAAGTTAAAGAAGCTCTGGGTTTTTGCCGAATTGCTGCTCTTTGTGCTGGTGGGGGCTCAGGTTAATGTATCTGTAGCCTGGAAGGCGGGGGCAGCCGGTTTGGCGGTCATTTTCATCGGCCTCGTGGCCAGATCGATCGGTACCTACATGTCGGTTATGGGCACCGATTATAATTGGAAAGAGCGGCTATTTTGTGTGGTTGCTTATGTGCCCAAAGCCACGGTGCAGGCGGCTATCGGTGCTGTTCCTCTCGAGGCCGGGGTGGCGGGTGGTGAGGTAATACTGGCGGTGGCTGTGCTCAGTATTCTGGTGACAGCGCCTTTGGGTGCAATTGGTATCATGCTCTTAGGCGAACCTATTCTGGAAGAGGAGAAATTGACAAGTTACCGCTTCAAGACGCTGCGAGAGAAGCTGCAACTGCCCAGGGTTGGCGAACGAATCAGAAGCAAGAAGCATGGCACCATCTGGAAGATTATAGAGGAAAAAGAGGTCTGGATAGATGTGTCTGAGGCAGAAGGACTCGAACCCGGCCCCACGCCGGCCATCTACATAAGATATTGGAAGCCTGGTAGTTCCGCGGTTCCCGGAAGGGGTAAAACCATGGAATACAGATACAGCTTCATCGACAGTTCGTTTCACGCCAACTGGGAGATATTGTACGATTAGCTGGCAGATTGCAGATTGCAGATTTAAGATTGTAGATTGTTGATGTGGGATGTGAGATGTGAGAAGGTTTAGAACATAGAGCATAGAGCATGGAGCCAGGAGAAAGCGGTAAGCAGTGAGCAGTAAGCGGTAAGCGGTAAAAAAGCAAAGAATCCATGAGTCAGGAGTCAGGAGCCAGAATTGAGGTTTCAGGTGTCCCGCCTACGCTCTGTTGAGCTACGGCGTGGCAAGCAGGTTTCAGGTGTCAGCAACAGTAAATCTTTATCGATCGAGTATCCAGTATCCAGTATCGAGCTTTTAAATCCGCAATCCACAATCCACAATCTGCAATCTAAAATTCTCTTTTTTCCCTCTGCTCTATGCCCTCTGCTCTATGCCCAATCATCCTCGTCTTCATATCTTCTTTTCTTGATTACCACCCTGACAAATCCTGCCACAGTTATCAACGCTGCAAGAAAAAAAAGGATTCCATAGAGATTGTTCGCCAGGTAGGTGAACCAGGTAATGCTGTTTTTGAGGTGGGTTTGCCATCTTCTCTGAAGCTCATCCTGAGAAATGGAGAGACTCTTCAGAATCGCCACGTCCACTTCATCGCCATCCTCCATACGTTTGAGCAGGTCAAGGAGTCCCGCCCTGCCAAATTCTTGGGTGATAAATTCCACCAGGCTTTTGCTCTCCTCGTAAGCCAGCAGCAGAGACTTTTCGTCTCGAGGAAAACGCTTATCCAGTCTCCTGAGGCTCAACAGCCTGTTTGATAAGACAGCGCTATCGAGAATTGATCCTTTTCTGCTCATTATTATCTCGGCTATACCGTCACTGGCCCACTGGGAGACCCCTTCGTCAAGCCACCTTGGCAGCATTACCTTTGTTATTTTGTCGTGAAGGAGCAAGTGACATAATTCGTGCTTTATGATCGGTCCAAGGCTGAAGGGCTTCGTATTCATCTTGGAATAGTCAATCACTATCAGATTTCTTCGGGAGACAGCGTAGGCAACAATGAGACTGTTCCCGGTCATTTCCCGAAATTTCTCTGAATCAATGACAAGTACTATTGTTGGTTTGAATTCTATTGACCACTCAAGAGTGTTTTCCAATTCAGTTTTTAATGTGGGATACATAAGGGCGATATCTTTTGCAGCAATTCTGAGTGGTTTTTCAAACAGAACACTCATTTGATCCGTTTGAATTATTTCTGTGTTCTCGGCTTGGAGCGTCCGCAAGGGAATGATGCAAAGAAAAAATGCTATGAGCAACACCTTTTTGGTCATTCTCTTTTCCCCTTGCGGCAGACTGCTGGGGTGCAGGAGCACGGCAAAATATCGAATTGGTCCTTCGGACACCCCACCCTGCGGGCGGGTCCCCAATTTCGCAATTCGCAATTCGAAATTAATCCCCATGCCCCATGCCCCATGCCCTGTGCTTCATTTTCCTGACACCTGACACCTGACACCTGAAACCTTTCTTTAGTATGGGGCCTGGAGTCCCCAAAATATCACCAAATAGCAACCTTTCAAAGATATTTGGTCAAAAAGCCAGAATGATTTGTCAACTGACGTTCACCCTTTGGGCGGGTTTCCAGTTTCGCAATCCGCAATCTCCAATCAATAGTAACCCTAAAATTTACGTATGGCTTGAATTTTGCAATGAAATCTCAGCCGGAAGCGGCGTCGATCTCAAATGCCGGTTCAAAAGAGCAAAGGTGATTTTGGGAAGGAGGTTCCCATCATGTTGCGTCTCATAAGGATGTGCCCAAAGTGCAGAGCCAAGATTATGCTCAGAGTGAGGATAGGAAAACGGGTGATGTGCCCCGAGTGTAAAAATATGTTCATCGTGGCCGAAGCAGCTTAGTGAATATTAGCAAGAAACAGCAGATAAGCTGAGAAGTTGCTCGATATAATAGAACAGAGAAGATAAAGGATAGGATCAGCTATGACACTCACCAAAGCCGACATCGCAAATGTCATTAGCAGCCGGGTAGGGTACACCAGGAAGCATTCGCTTAAAGTGGTCGACTCCCTGTTCGAATTGATCAAAGATTCACTGGAAAATGGCGAGGATGTCCTCATAAGTGGTTTCGGAAAGTTCTCAGTGAAAGAAAAAAGGGAGAGAAGGGGAAGAAATCCCCAGACGGGAGAGCCGATCATTCTGTCACCCAGAAAGATCGTGACCTTCAAGTACTCTGGGAAGCTACGGCATTTTGTGAATGGGGACAGTTAGTTGGGGACTGCCTCTTCAAAACCCCGGAACGCATGCGTGCTTATCCTCTCCACTGAAGGAAACTGTTCTATTTGAAGAGATCATCCTGCATTTCTATCCTGCGTTGTTCCAGGGCATGTTTCAGGAACATCCTTTCTG
>JASFGC010000251.1:0-5683 GCA_050123975.1 Syntrophobacterales bacterium
GATTGAAAAAATAAAATACAAATCGAAAATTAAATTAAAATTCCGCAATCCGCACTCTCAAATCCGCAATGCTTAGGTCTTCTCCTTTGGTTTAATCAATTTCATCACATTGAATTCCTTAAAGGCAATCAACCCAGTGGGCCGGAAAATCATCACGAGTATCAGCAGGAGCGGAATTATTATCCACTTGAAGATTTCCAACGGCCGCAGCGCTTCACCGAGAAGACTCAAGCTCACCGCACCGACAACGGAACCGTAGACGGAGTTCAGGCCGCCAAAATAGACCATGGCTAAAACCTCAGCGAGTTTCTGGATGCCGAAGGTGCCTGGGTTAACATACCGGAGCACGTGAGCAAACAGCCCGCCGGCAACACCGGCCCAAAAGGCCGCGAACAGGAAGGCCAAAATCTTAGTGCGCCGGGTGTTGACGGTCATGGAATCCGCCGCCATTTCATCGTCACGCACTGCGTTCAGGGCTTTTCCTGTGGTTGAGCGAACAAAATTGTTGATAATCCATACAGCGGCTACAGTCCAGATGAACACCGTGGGCAGATCGACATAATTGGGCTGGCCGCTCAAGCCGCGGGGCCCTCGGACGAATTCCAGGTTCTCGATTATGCTTTTGATGATGAACATGAAAGCCAGGGAGATGATTGCCAAGTAGTCACCTCTGGTTCTGAAGGAAGGAACGGCGATAGCAATGGCACCGATGGCAGCGACGAGTCCGCCCAAGATCAGTGCGATTGGGAACATAAATGGCCCGAGAAACTCAGGAAGAAATGCAGCTCCGAACACTTTGTCGTCAACAAAGAAGAAGAGGGTGAAGACTGAGGCGGTGTAGGCGCCCAGTGCCAGAAACCCCGGATGAGAACAAGAGAACTCTCCCATGTAGCCGTTGATGACGTTGAGGCTCAAGGTGACAATTACGGCAATGAGAGTGAGCTTGAGGGTGAGGAGCCGGTAACCGCTGATGTCAGACCATAAGTGCATAATACCGTACAACAGGCCGAGGTGGATAGCCACAGAGACAGCAGGGGATACATTGAAAAGCCAGCCCGCCAGTCTATTCAGTGATGAACCAAGCAGCCGCGGGATGATAGTTGCGGGTAACACGTAGATAAGGAACAGAAAGGCAATGGTACCGGGAATAAGTTGAGGTTTCTTGAGGATAGTTACGGCGCCGAAAAGGGCGGGAATTTTTGGTAGGCCCAAAATCTCCGACAGAGGATCGCCCACAAAACGTTCAAGCAGGACTGCTACCAGAATGCCACCGAGCCAAGCCAGCAGGGGAACCTGAGAAAAGGAATCCCGGATGCGGTTTGCAAAGGTTTTATTGTGGGCTGAATCGGAGTTGGTTTTTTCCACAAACAATTCCTCGTTATTGAAGGCTCATACCCTCACCCTAACTTCTTGGCTATAATCTCAGACGCGCACTGTAAGGCTCGCCGAAAAAGCCGTGGGGCCTGAAAGTCAAAATCAACAAAATGATCGAGTAGGCGATAAAATCCCGCAAAGTGGAGGGGAAGATCATGGCTACAAAGATCTCGATGAACCCGAGGAGAAAGCCGGCCAAACAAGCCCCAAGAATTGAGCCTCTTCCTCCCAAAATGGCAGCCACAAAGGCCTTCCAGCCGAAGATAATCCCCATATAAGGGTCCAGGACAGGGTAGGCCACCCCGAAGAGTATCCCTGCCACAGCTGCCAGGGCCGAACCGATGGCGAAAGTCATGCGGGCAATGTTGTTGATGGGTACTCCCAGAAGGGGAACAACCACGTAGTCAAAGGCCATGGCGCGCATGGCCATTCCCCACCGGGTCTTGCGCACAAACAGATGGAGAGCATACATGAGTGCAACGGAGACAACAACGATCATGATCTTTTTATTGGTAACAAACACACCGCCTAGGTTGTAGGTGGTCGATTGGATCAAGGCAGGAAAACTTACTCGTCTGGCCCCGAGAATGGCCAAGTTCCCGGTCTCCAGGATGATGCCGATCATCAGACCGGTGATTGCAGCTGAGGCTCTCGGTGCTTCTCTCAGAGGCCTGTAGCCCACCCGCTCCACAATCATGCCCACGAAAGAGGTCAGAAACATGGAAATGAGGATGGTCAGTACCAAAATCAACCAGTTGGGTAGTGCGAGGGCTCCCATGGCAGCCAAAGATACCAGCCCGGTGGCAACCCCGAAACCTATGTAAGCCCCGACCATGAAGATGTCGCCATGGGCAAAATTGAAAAGCATCAGGACGCCATACACCATGGAGTAACCCAGGGCGATCAAGGCGTAAAAGCTACCCCACTGAAGAGCGTTGACCAAATTCTGGAAGAAAAATGACACCGCATGCGCTCCTTGTTCGAAACAACTCACATACCCCGAAGCCCTCTTCCCTCAGCATACCGGGGCCTAAGTAGCTATTGTAACTTCCTGTCTGCGACATGGGGAAAAGGGCCTGCCCTGTGAAGAGTTCTCTCTCGTTCAATAGGGAAAAGGCGAGGGGGGCGCAAAATGTTCCCGTGCTCTTGAAAGAAAACGAGGCCAGGGCTCTGAGCCCTGGCCCGCTTTCATTAAACAATTTATCTTGACCAGAGTTGAGACTCTTTTCCAGCAAGCTTTCGCTCGCAACTCCAGTCTACGGGCAGACAGATTTGTAAAACTCGAACTCTCCTTTGTCACTGATTCTTACAACAACGGCACACTTCAGTGGATCGCCCTCTTCGGTGAAGGTCATTTTACCGGTGATGCCGTCGAATGCTTTGATCTTTGCCAGGGCGTCACGAACACACTGGCGGTCCTTGTCAATTTTACCGGTAATCTTGCCACAATTCTCGATGGCCTGCTGAACAATGTGTAGTGAGTCCCAGGTCAGGGCGCCCACATCGTCAGGTACGTATCCGTAGGCCTTCTCGTAACGATCGATAAAAGCCTTGGTTGCCCCTGTAGCACCTGAGGAAGCATAATGGGTGCTGAAGAAGAGGCCGTAGCAGTCTTTGCCGCAGAGTTTTACGGTCTCGGCCGAACCCCAACTATCACTGCCAACGATGGGTTTGTTCCAGCCCAACTCGTGAGCCTGCTGCACGATCAGAGCCACCTCATTGTAGTACTGTGGGGTGAACAGTACTTCGGCACCTGAGCGATTGATCTTGGTCAGCTGGGAACTGAAGTCTGTGTCTTTGGTGGTGAAACTTTCATAGGCCACCACAGAACTCGGGCCATGCAAATTTTCCCACGCTTCCTTGAAAAACTCAGCCAGTCCCTTTGGATAATCACTTGCCACGTCATACAAAACCGCGGCTTTGGTAAAATGGAACTCCTGGGTGATGAAATTGGCCAAAACCGGCCCCTGGAAGGGATCGAGGAAGCAGCCACGGAAAACAAAGGGACGGTCTTTGGTAGTATCCGGATTTGTTGACCATGGGCTAATCATCGGTGTTTTGTAGACATTGGCCACGGAACCTGCAGGTACCGCCTGCTTGGAGGACTGGGGTCCAACAAGAGCCAAAACTTCGTCCTCGACAATCATCTTGGTTGCGGCCTTTACCGCCGACTCAGCCTTGGACTCGTTGTCTTCAACGATCAATTCGACCTTGTACCTCTTGTCTCCGACCTTAATACCACCGGCCTTGTTGACATCTTCAAGCCACATCTGACCTGCGAACTTTGAGCCCTCTCCCACTTTGGGGATGTCTCCCGTCATCGGGGCGTTGATTCCGATCTTGATAGTCTTTGCCCTACTCCAGACCGAGGGTGCAAAAACAAGACAAAGCACCAGACACGCAACCAGAAAAACGAGTCTCTTCTTCATCGCCATCCTCCCCTTCTCCATTTAATGTGTTGATTTAATAGCGAAAGTACAGTCAAACTGAAAAGCCAAATGTGAGACTTCCAGATCAGAACATGTGCTTTCAACCTAATGGGGATATTAAGACTCAAAACAAATGTGAGATTTTTAGCATAGAGCCAGTGGTTTTTCAATGATTATTTAAGAGAGGATGTTTGACAGCCCCGCGGCAAGCTCGGGACAGGCAGGCAGAATGTAGGAGGCAGCAAGCAGCTTGCAGCAGGTAGCACGCAGCAGGCAGGAAGGAATGACACGGAGATGGGGGGACGCGGCGAGACGGCGAAAAAGGGTAAATCTCCGTATCTCCGTGTCACCGTGTCTCCGCGTCCAAAAGAGAAACGACGTCAAAAATTTTCAGAGGGTTAAAAAGTAAAGAACACTTTTTGTAAGACTTTCGGGGTATACCCTGCCATATCCAGATACATGGTGACCCCACCCATGAAGAAAGGCCAACCGGCGCCCATAATCATGGCTAGGTCCACGTCCCTGGTATCGGCCACCACACCCTCCTGCATGATCTGATCAATTTCGCGGGTTAGATCAGTAAGTACTCGTTCAATGATCTCTTCTTTGCGAAACTCTTTGTCACCTTTTTTCTGCCAGAGATCTTTGAGGGCCGGATCCACTTGTCGGTTGGGCGGTTCGCCAACGTAGATGCCGGGGATCTTGGCCTCCACCATCCTTTTCAGGTTGTCATTGATGGGAAAACTCTGAGGTCCAAAAGCGCGGTTCAAGGTCTCCTGCACATGAGCTGCTACGGCCGGCCCCACAAATCCCAGGAGTTCGAAAGGTGCCATGGGAAGGCCTAGGCTGAGCAAGGCCTCGTCCACCAGGTGAAAGTCAGCACCCTCGTCCACCATATCCAGGCAGTCCGCCAGCATTTTGGTTAGGATACGGTTTACCAGAAATCCAGCAGAGTCCTTCACCAGGATACCTGTCTTTCTCAGTTGTTTGGCAGCGGCAAAAACGGTGGCCAGGGTAACATCGTTGGTCTGTTGGCCGCGGATGATTTCCACTAGTGGCAGCACTGCTACAGGGTTGAAGAAGTGGAACCCCACCACACGTTCTGGGTGTCTGAGGTTTGTGGCCATCTCTGAAATCGATAGACTAGAGGTGTTGGTGGCAAAGATGCAGGTTTTGGAGACTACTTGTTCGGCCTCGGCGAAAACCTGCTGTTTGATCTCCATTTGCTCAAATACCGCCTCGATAACAAAGTCACAGTCTGCGAAGTCAGCCCATTCAAGAGTGCCCGTTACCAGGGTGAAAAGGTAGCGGGCCTTTGCTTCAGTGAGTCTTCCTTTTTCAACCAGCTTGCCAAGTTCATCCTGAATGTAGCCCAGACCCTTGTCCAAAAACTCCTGTTTGATATCCTTCATGACCACCGGCACCTCATAGCGGCGAAGGAACAGAAGTGCGAGTTGCGAGGCCATGAGGCCCGCACCGATAAAACCCACTTTTGTCACTTTCTGGGGTTTGACTTCAGGAACACCGGCGGGACGTTTGGCACGCCGTTGGACCAGATCGAAGGAGTATATGCTCGCTTTACATTGACGGCTCTTGATGAGATCTCCCAGGGCCTTGTCCTCTTCCGCGAATCCTTGCTCCACATCCCAGCTAAAGGCGCCCTCGATGAGTTCCAGAGCGCGATAGGGGGCAACGGCAGCGCCATGAACTTTGCTGTCCACGAAAGCGTGGGCTTTCTCTATCAGTTGATTCAGATCACTTGAATCCACCTCTGCTCGTTCCACCTGTTCTCTGCCATCTATGATGCCTTCCAGAAAACGGATGGAATCATCCAAAAACTCTGCAGAGTCGAATAAGCGATCGGCCAGCCCCTTCTCGAA
>JASFGC010000252.1:0-5609 GCA_050123975.1 Syntrophobacterales bacterium
ATCCTAGCGTCCAGGATAAAAGCAATTTCCAATAATAACCAAGAAATAGTCGAAGATTGGTGGCAAGATCTTTGCATTTTAGTCGAGAGCGATCTTCTGAAGGTCAATACCATCAAGAACAAACTGTAACGTAATATTTACGCTATGCGCTAGGCGCTGTGCGAGATTGCGAGGTAACCGTGGCTACAAAGGCTGTTATCCAAGAGCAACTTAAGAAGGAACGGCTTCTCAATCGCATTACCCATCAGTTGCATGATGCCAGGGACCTTGATGAGATTTTGCTCTACCTCAAAGATGAAATCATTGCACTCTTTGATGCGGAAAGAATTACTGTTTACGGCGTAGATACTGAAAGGCGAGAAATCTTTTCAAAGGTAAAGGAAGGGGACGAAGTAAGAGAGATTCGAGTGGGCTTGGGGAAAACCAGCGTGGCGGGTCACACGGCGGTCTCGGGAAAGACTTTCAACATTGCCAATGTCTACGACGCCAATGAATTGAAAAAACTTGACCCCGAACTCACATTTGATGCCCAGTGGGATGAGCTTACCGGCTTCAAAACGAGACAACTCCTCTCGGGGCCCATTCTCTACAATGGCAAGTACTTGAAAGGGGTCCTGGAGGTGATCAATAAGGTTGGGGCTGATGGATTTAGCAAAGAGGATGAGAAATATCTGGGCGAGATCTGCAACGTACTTGGACTTGCGTTTCATAATCAGGGCCGGATGCAGAAGCAACCAACAAAATTTGATTACCTCCTCAGCCAACAAATCATCAGTGAAGACGATCTCAATCAGGCGATAGCAAGGGCGAGAGAACAGAAGGCTGATTTGCCCACCGTGCTGGTGAATGAGTTCGATGTGCCCAAGAAGGCTTTGGCCAAATCGTTTGAGGCCTACTATGGAGTTAAGTTTGTCTCGTACGAGGAAAGAATCATTATTCCCAGCGACCTGGTTCAAGGCCTCAATCCAGGTTATATGAAACGCAATTTCTGGGTCCCCTTGCAACGCGACAACGGCAAAATGGTAATTCTCATTGATGATCCGAACAACGCCGAGCGGGTAAAAGAGATCAAAGCTCTGTTGCAGGCTGAGGACTACGAATTTAGAGTGGCCTTGCGGCAAGACATTATGCAGTTCATTGATACAGCTGTTGGCAGAGGGACCGATGAAGTTTCGGTAAGCACCATCATTGGTGAACTGAAGGGTGAAGCCGATTTGACGGATGAGGAGGATGAGGAACTTCTCAACGAAAGTGATGCAGGCATAGTTCGTTTGGCCAACCAGGTCATAAAAGATGCTTATGACCAGGGTGCCTCAGATATTCATATCGAGCCCTACCCAGGAAAACAACCCACTGAAATCCGCTTTCGACGGGACGGAGCTTGCTACAAGTACCAGGAAGTTCCCCCCACCCATTCCAACCCATTGGTCAGTCGCATCAAGATCATGGCCAAGTTGGACATCGCCGAAAAGAGGCTGCCACAAAGCGGGAAGATCAAGCTCAAATATGGCAAGAAGGACATCGAGCTTCGGGTGGAGGTTACACCCACTACCGGTCGACGTGAGGACATTGTCATGCGTATCCTGGCCTCTGGAAAGCCCTTAGCCATTGACCAGATGGCTTTTTCAGAAGCAAACCTAAAGAACGTGATCGAACTGATCGAAAATCCGTATGGAATCATACTGGTGGTTGGCCCTACAGGTTCAGGGAAGACTACGACGCTCCATTCCGTTCTGGGGCGTATTAACCGACCAGAAGTAAAGATTTGGACCGCGGAGGATCCAATTGAGATTACCCAATACGGCCTGCGACAGGTGCAAACTCATGCCAAGATCGGTTACTCTTTTGCCGATGCCATGAGATCATTCCTTCGGGCCGATCCGGATGTGATCATGGTAGGTGAGATGCGTGATGCAGAGACTGCTGCCATAGGGTTGGAAGCATCCCTCACAGGCCACCTGGTGCTCAGTACTCTGCACACCAATAGTGCCCCGGAAACTATCACCCGCCTCATTGACATGGGGATGAATCCATTGAACTTCGCCGACGCCTTATTGGGTATCGTGGCCCAGCGGCTCGTGCGTACAATCTGCTCTGAATGCAAAGAACCCTACAAGCCGGAACAACAAGAGTTTGACCTGCTGGTGCAAGAATATGGCGAGGACATGTTCGATGAACTCGGGGTTAGCTACAGCAATGACCTGCAGTTACAGCGCGGACAAGGTTGTGATCACTGTAACGACAGTGGTTACCGAGGCAGAGCAGGCATTCATGAATTGCTCGTAGCCAGTCCGGAAATCAAAGAACTGATCCAGAATCGGGCGCACATGGAAGAGATCCGCAGGGCTGCCGTGAACGAGGGCATGCGTACCCTCAAACAAGATGGTATAAGAAAGGTATTCGAGGGATTGACGGATTTTACTCAAGTCCGAAGAGTCTGCATCGTTTAGAGCGTGGCAGCAACCATCCTACTGATCTTTTTACAAGAAAGGCTTAGCTGTGACCCCAGAATAGGTTGAACTTGAGCTATAGTATTCCTGAAGTTAGATCCTTTCCTATCAACTAGTCTCAACTTTGCCAGACAGTGACTCATGTGGCTTTGACTTCAAGCACCATGGTGTCGTTTCCGCTGGAATTTTAAGAGCTAACGTTGTATCTTGGGTCTAGTCACTACTAGCCGTTGAGCGAGGAGGGAGAGAACAATGAGTGATAAGAAAATCGTGATTATTGATGATGATCCGGAAATCTGTGATGCGATGAGCGAAATCCTCTCCGAGTATGACTACCAGGTATTTACTGCCTTGGATACTAAGACAGGCTACCAGCTTCTTTTAGAGCAGAGGCCGGATCTTCTTATTCTAGACATTATGATGGCAACCATGCATGAGGGTCTGGACTTCGCGACCAAGATAAAGGAAAGGGAGGGGGTTTATGGAATGCCCGTACTTATCGTCTCTGCTCGCCCTCCCGTTGAGAAAGGCTATGGCCGGACTCTGGAAGAAGACCTCGACTGGATTCACGCAGATATTTTTATGGAAAAACCTATCGAGCCAGAGGAACTGATCCATAATGTGGAACTTCTCCTTAAGAAGTAGAAACTGAAACAAAGTCATTTGTGGTCTCGTTTTAAGCCCTGGACACGCAGTTTTTAACCACCTAAATGAACCTCTCAGCACAGCGGACGGAACAGGAATTGTCTGAGAGGAAAGCTCAGAACGATGAAAATTTTGGTGATCGACAATAACGAGAGCATCCGGCACGATTTGAAAGTAATTTTGGAAGGCGAAGGATACGAGGTACTTACTGCCGGAACAGGTCGTGATGGTCTCGAGATTTTTGCCAGGGAACTTCCGTCCATAGTCCTGGTGGAGATCAACATAGATGACATCGGTGGTATCGAGGTGCTCAAAAGGGTGAAGGAGCAGAATCCCGATGTGCAAGTCATAGTGATCAGTGACGATAGTGAGGTTGATTTAGCGATTCAGGCTTTACAAAACGAAGCAACAGATTTCATCCGCAAGCCCATTCGTGAAGAAGCACTGAGCGCTGCCCTTTTACGCTCACAAGAAAGGTTTTGGAAGAATAACAAACTTCAAGGATATGTCGAGAACCTGGAAAAGTTGATCAGAGATACCACGGAAGAGTTGGAGAAACGCCACGAACTCGAGCACAATCTCATTCAGACGTCGATGGACGGGATCATCGCCAACGACCGGCAGGGAAACATCATAATTTTCAATGAGGGTGCTGAAAACATGTACGGCTATACCCGCGAGGAGGCGGTTTCCAATATCGATGTGACCAAACTGTATGCAGAAGGAGTGGCAAAAAAGATCAAGAAAATGATCTACGGCCCTAAATACGGTGGTCCCGGTCGCTTGGTCAACTATGAGGTGGAAATCCTCACCAAGAATGGCGAACTGGTTCCGATTTTGCTCTCTGCCACTCTGCTTTACGAGGAGGGGCGTGAAGTGGCTACGGTGGGGTACTTCAAGAACATGCGCGAGGTCAAACGGCTGGAGCGAGAGCTGGTGAAGCGCTATGAGTTTGAACACGATCTCATTCAGACATCGATGGACGGGATCATCGCCAATGATCGGCAGGGAAACATCATAATTTTCAATGAAGGCGCTCAAAGCATTTACGGCTACACCCCTGAAAAGGCGCTTGCTGGGATGAGTGTTACCCAGCTCTATCCAGAGGGCGAAGCCAGAAGGATTAAGAAACTGACCTACGGCCCTCAATATGGTGGTCCCGGCCGTTTGATCAACTACGAAGTAGAAGTGCTCACCAAGGATGGCGAACTGGTTCCGATTTTGCTCTCTGCAACTCTGCTTTACGAGGAGGGGCGTGAGGTGGCAATGGTGGGGTACTTCAAGGATATGCGCAAGGTCAAGCAGTTGGAAAAGGAACTCATCCAGAGTGAGCGGCTGGCCGCCATGGGGCAGGCCACGGCAGGTATCGCTCACGGTGTAAAGAACATCCTTCACGCAATGAAGTTAGGTGCTTTCATGGTGGACACAGGGTTTGAGAAAGAGAAACCTGATTTGCTCCGCAAAGGCTGGAACCTGGTGGGCAAAAATATTAATCGTATTTCCCGTATGACCCTGGATATGCTGAGCTATGCGCGCAGCAGTCCACCAGTACGCCAGACCTGTTCGCTAAACGAAATTATCGACCAGGTTTGTGACTTGATGGTCGAGAAAGTCCGTGAGCGGCAGATCGATCTGGTACGGGATCTGGATTCGTCATTACCTCCGGTGAGTGTGGATGTAGAGGACATACACTCCTGCCTCATGAATCTGGTGACCAACGCTGTTGAGGCCTTTCCCGAGAGTAGCAAGGGTGGGGTGATCACGGTGTCCAGTCGGGATGCAGGAGAGGCGGGTGTACATCTGCATGTCAAAGACACTGGCAAAGGAATGACCAGAGAACTGCAAGAACAAATTTTTAAATATCTCTACAGCACCAAAGGAGCGCGGGGGACAGGTTTGGGCCTGGCTATCACCCAGAAAATCATTCACGAACACGGCGGTGCTATCGAAGTTGACTCCACTCCCAACGAAGGCTCCTGCTTTACCATCGTCCTACCGAAATAAAAAGCCATTTCACACTTCTCATTTTCGTTGCGCTTTTCCGCATGGAGCATAGAGCATGGGGCATGGAGAAAATCTCAACAGCGTAATTTTCCATGTTTCGTGCTTTCTGTCTTCTGTCTCCTGACTCCTGGCTACTGACTACTGACTACTTTTTTTCTTCGGTATATCGAAAGTTCTCCCTATCACCCGCTTCGCAGTCTCCACCTGATCGTCTGGAATAACACACATGGATGAGGTAATAGTGGTGGCGTTGCTAAAAATAGTAATGCCGGCCTTTTGCAGTGCTCCGAACAAGAGACTCGACGTACCCGGACGTATGTCGAAATGTGGTCCCAGAACGCGAATTACCGCTACGGGTTGCCTTAATTCCAGAGCCTGAGTTTGTATTCTGGTCTCTACTTCTTTTAACTCAGGCTCTAGCCGAGTGAAAGCCTCGCTGTCAATACAAACGATCAAGTCACGGTTATAATCACCAGCGCAGCCTTCGATGAGAAATCTGACAGGAACGTT
>JASFGC010000253.1:0-5590 GCA_050123975.1 Syntrophobacterales bacterium
GAAACTGATGAACGTCGAACATCGAACGTCCAACATCGAACTTCGAATGAATCCTGTCTAATTGAAGATTGAAAGAAGGTATTCTAGTGATTTTAAAAGATTGAGCAAAGCGAAACCATCCTTCTAACTTCTGCGGTTCAATATTCGATATTCTGCGGTTCGCTTTTTAACTTTGGGCGGTTTCAGCTTATATGTTTCTTTTTCCTGACACCTGACACCTGACACCTGAAACCTCTTCTACCGGCAAAGCCATGGAACTCTAACCACCGCAAGGCGCTATCTTAGATTTTGAAAAAAAGTGGGTCTCCTGACTTGAATATCAACCAAATGATTGTTATATTCCTTGATCTTTTTCAAACCTACAAGAACATAACGCTCGTCGGTAAAATGCGAAAACGAGATGTGAAACGGCTGAGGCTTTCTCTGACGATCTTGATGGTGTTCGCCATCGCTCACATGATCCCCAACCTGGCTTCAGCGGAATTGTACACAGACAGTGACCTCGACTTGCAGATATACGAGAACGAAGAGTTGGAGTTACATTTCTCCACCTTGTATGAGGACACTGATCTAATGCATTTCAATGACACCCCCTCTAGCTCCTATTATGAGCAACGAGGATACTGGTTTGAAGATATCCCTTGGCTTGGAATTGCCACGGAAGCCCGTCTTTTAGAGCGGGATGAACACAATCAGGATATAAGCATAGATGAAGACTCAAACTTCGACCCGTTGTCCGGCTTTCTCATGCTTCGCTACCCAAATGGGCGACTGCAGCCTTACGTAGGCATCGGTCCCACTTTTTTTGTCAGTGATTTGAGGAGCGATACAGTAGACTCACTGCGCCATATATTTATGGGTTTTTATTATAGTTTCTAGTTTTTGGCACTCAGTTTGCAGCTACAAACAGCAAGGAGACCACAAAGCTTTTTTTCTTTCAGCTTAAGTGTCCTTCCCCATCGTTCAGCCGCAGCAGACCAGCTAAGGGGTAACACGGATCGGTGGGGTTTTTTTTTGTCTAAGCCCTGATGTTTCACGAATTAACTCTTGAATGACCCTGACTACTCAGAATCCTGTTCGGCTTTATCGGAGTGAGTACGGTCCTGAAGGCTGAAACAAGCCGAGACGGGGTACTTTTTGTTGCAGTCCCAACAATAGACGTCGTCCTCGCCTGCGGACCAGGACACGTGGCTGTGGCCACAAGGGCATTTTTTGGGGCTTCCAGGGGGAAATGATGGCTTCATGCTCTATCCTCTTGACCAAGTAAAAAATCTGGCTTTGGCCTGAATACTGAGGGTGCCTCACTTGAAGAATACCAAATCCAATTACTAAATCGCAGGGTTTCAGGTGTCAGGTGTCAGGAAAAAAACAAAAAAACTGAAACCTGTCGAAGATCCCGTCTGAAGCAAAGCGGCAGCGGAAAATACTGAAACCTGAAACCTTAGTTATTGTGATTTGGAATTTCCTTCAACAATTATTTTATCAAAATCTTTTGAGCAGGGCTTCCCGGATTTTGACCATGGCGAGGGTATCATGGCTGCAGTAAGCCATGAGGGCCTCTTCGATCTTCTTTTTTTCCTCTGCTGGTGTTTCTGGATTGAGCATCTCTAGATATTGCAACGAAGCGTGCGTGCCTTCCTTGATGAACAGATCATTGTAGCTCATGCTTGATACCAGAGCTGGCAGCACTGACTTCAGCGAGAATGAACCGTGAAATGAAACATTGTAAAAGTGTCTCTTGATTAAAGCCTGCAAATCCTTGAATCGATCCAATGTTGCCAGTAGTCGCCCGCTTATCTGCGGCAGATACTCTGCCAGTTCAGTCACAACTCTCCGCTCGTAGGTTGAATAGGTGAAAACCGTGCCGCTATCACCCAGAGTATCTAATAAAGTTACAGCAAAGTCTTCCCGAGGATCCGCGTTCTCCCTGAAGAGATAACTAGAATGCGTCAGATCGCCCTCTTCAGAGAGGATATGATCTGACCACTGAAACGGAATGGCCTGGTAGGGCCTGGTGTCAGGGTAAAGCGGAATTGCCGGGCTGACAGTCTCAAAGTCCAGAAAGTGGATGGGATATTCCACCTCTGTCAGTTCCGCATCCAGCTCGGGCGAAACATATTCCTCACGGCTGACCACGCACGATTTAATGCGGTTCTGAAGCTCAGTCAGATGAAAGTCTTGAGGGATCTCGCGAATGTCTTCGATACCCATCGCCGCCAGTTCATTCAGCCTTTCCTCTCTTATGCCTGTAAGGTACATGACCCAAAACTCCGGCATATCTGCTGTACAATGCTCCCAGAATTCGCAACCATACGGGCTGTGGCAATGCCGCGAGGGAAGAATTTGTGGTGCACTGGCGGCTGCCAGCATTTCTTTCAGCTCAGCTACCTTGGCGAGAAGATCCCCCTGTGATGCGAGAACGTCTTCCGTCAAGTCTGAGAAAGTAAAAAGTCTGTCCAGCAGCCGCTGGTTGCCATCGTATACATAGCGGCTGTTTAGGTGAAGGAGACCAGCACGCACAACATTCAGGTCCGAACCTTTGAGAACAGCGTACTGAACCCCCACGTCGGAATGATAAACATCCTTCACCGAGGTGGCCGACTTAACCTCGATCAGATTCCAGCCTCCGTTCTGAAGCCTTTCCAAAACGTCCACTCTTACGCGCACATCGTTATGGAGGAATGCTGCTTCAAAAATTGCCGGAATATCTGGATTGTTTATGGCCGCCAGAGTGGACTGAACAGCCTCTGCGTGGTGAAAATGGTCTTCCTCGATGAGAACGCCCCCGGGGAATAAGCCCGTTGCCAGCCTGCCCACCTCCTGGCCTGCATCGAAAATAGCCTGTTGTGCCGGGGTTACATCAGAAGCCAGTTCGCGGTTGTAGCACTGGTGCCACAAGCGAAGATAGCACTGTGTGCCCGCAAGGAAACGAGACTTTGAAAGCATGGGTGTTTTTGCTTGATTCATTTTCGGAAATGCCAAATCTGAAATCTACAACGCAACTGGTGCCCAGCAGGCTACTGGAAAAATCTGGAAACCGGCCCCAAACGTCATACCGGACGAGACGAAGTCGAGATCCGGTATCTAGTAAAATACTGTTTTTTTCTGGATTCCGGATAGTCGCTTCGCGACTTCCGGAATGACGGCCTTGGCGCTCACGTCCGAAATGCTGAGTATTTCAGCAGCCTGCAAATTTCCTCAAAAACTTTTTGATAGCATCGTAGAGCATGAATCCAGTTGTGAGTTCATCACCGGAAACCTGCTGGAGTCTAATGAGATTCCCTTGACTGATTGTATTCAGTATCTTGGGACAGAGAAAGTCCACACACAACACAAGTCGTACCTTCAACCTGCAGCCCTTGTCTGTTAGCAGATAACAACTGTCAGGTCGGTGGTGGCGCTCCGGTAAGGAAACACCCAGCAGCAAATTCATCAGTAACAGAAAAGTGTCGAACTTGTTTTCCAGACCGGTGCCGCAGCAACTTCCTCCTTCCTCTTCATCACAGTGTTTGCAGGTCTCAACAATTCCAAGTTCCAGCATGGCAGCGCGACTGTTCTCCAAACAGCTCTTCAGCTTCCCAATAAGTTGGTGTATGTTTGGCTCACGCTTTAGCTGATCGGACCACAAGTCATACAAGTGTCGAGCCGCTCTAATCTTATCTTCAATAGACGAACCTTCATCCAAGCATTCGGTCGCCCTCATCATGAGTTGCTCTCGATCTTGTTCAGCTAGATAATACATAAGCTCTAGACTGCCGCCTCAATCTTTTTCAGAAAATCACTCACCCCAAAACTATCTTCATTGCGGGTGTAATAATCTATTGTTACATCTGCCCATTTCTCGTACAAACGTTCCCTGGAAGACAACAGTTCGGAATAGCACCGCGCCAGAGCTGTCTCATGGGCTTCGTCTGCTTGTTGGTTAAACAGGTCCCTCCACAAAATCGGTCTCTGCCGGGCCTTATAAGCATCCAGCATGCGTTCCTGAACCTCGGGCGGCGTCACGAAATGAACAACCGTAGTGTGGAAGCACAATTTTTCTAAAACTGTTTCCCCAGTGTAAATGACACTACCAGTGGTATCCACAACTATGTTCTCCTCAGAATCCCGATTAGCGTCTGCCACATATCCTAGGATTTCATCGAGCACTCTTATCTCATGATTTAGATATCTGGTTTCACGTTCTTTATAATTCGGCTCGTAAGGAAATCCCATCCACTCACCCAGAGCCATGACAGTGCCATCTGCTCGAGTCAGTTCGGCAGAAAGGTTTCTTGCTATCATTTCATCGCAGCAGAAACGGTGGAAACCGATTTCAGCAAGTCGAATCGACCAGTGTGATTTCCCCGATCCTGACATACCGATTAGTGAAAGGCGCATAACAGTAACATCCGAGCTAGACCGATGGAGCAACGAATTTTGGGGTTTCAGGTGTCAGGTTTCAGGTGTCAGGAAAAAAACACACGAGCTGATACCGCATTCCTTGTACCTTGCGCCTTGCACCTTGTGCCTTTTATCAATCTACAATTTTAAATCGTTGTCTTACTCTTCTTCTTTTACTACGATTTCGAGCAGTTTGATTTCAAAGGTGAGCTCTTCTCCGGCAAGGGGATCATTGGCGTCGAAGGTTACCTTGTCTTCGCTGACCTCTAAAACGGTGAGAATGGCCATTTGCCCACTGCCCATCTGAACTTGAATTTTCTTTCCAACTTCAGGAGTAATATGATCCGGTATCTCTGACTTCTCAGCGGTAAACACACGCTTTTCATCTCGAACACCATAAGCATCTTCCGGAGCAATTAAGACGGTTTTACTCTCTCCCTCTTTCATGCCAATTACTGCACCCTCAAACTTCGGCAAAACGTTTTTTTCTCCAATGGTGAATTCAAACGGTTCATCTTCATGTGTCTGACCAAAGATAGTCCCATCTTTCAAAGTTCCGGTAAAGTACACCTTTACTCTATCGCCTTCCTGCGCTACAGCCATTGTCTTTCCCTTTCCGTTAAAGAGGTGAAGAATCCGGACCCGAAGGACCCGATCTCAGGGTTTCAGGTGTCGGGTGTCAGGTGTCAGGAAAGAAAAACAAGAAAACTGAAACCTGAACACTGAAACCTGAAACCTCTTCTGCCGGCAAAGCCATTGAACTCTGACCTGGCCCCAAGGACCAGGTTTTTCATGTTGAATAAAAAAACCCCACCTCCCCGTTCTGCCGGGGGCGCGGGGTAAATGGTTTTAGGTGGAGATCAAGTCAGAACCTACTGTAAAATAACCAGGCTAACTTTTCTTCCGCTTGCTGGCTGCTCTCTTCTTCTTAGCCGGTGCTCTCTTTTTCTTAGCTGGTGCTCTTTTCTTCTTTGCAGGTGCTCTCTTCTTCTTAGCTGGTGCCTTTTTCTTCCTAACAGGTGCTTTTTTCTTCTTGGCAGGTGCTTTTTTCTTCTTGGCGGGTGCAGCCTTTTTCTTGGCCGCAGCCTTACTTCTGGCCATGCGAGCAGCAGCTAGTTTATCCGCGAGACCAAGTGCTTTCGCTACCTTCCTTCTCTTTGCTGAGAGCGACTTGGCGGAAAGGGCTTGCCTGGCTGAGAAACCCCAT
>JASFGC010000254.1:0-5579 GCA_050123975.1 Syntrophobacterales bacterium
ACAATACGGGCGAAAAAGTCCCGGTTGCCTTCCATATAGATGGTGATATATTCGCTGTCGTTGTAGGATTTTTTATCGGTCCAGACCTTGACGGTGAGCGGGGCCTCTGGGCTCATGAGAGCTTTCTGCTGTGCAGGTTCAGGAGGTGGTTTCAGTACGTAAGTAACCTCGGCCTTGATCCAAACATGGTATCTACTGTTGTTTTCGATACCAAAATCCTTCTGCTCCAACACCTTGACCACGCCCTCGGCACCGCTCTCGATCAAGTCATACTGAAGTTGAAAATTCTCCACTCTGGTCTGGGATTTGATCCGGGATTCGGCATTCTCCAGAGCTTGACGACGGGCATTGGCAAAGGCTTCTTGGCGAACGTCGCGGACACTCTTTTCTTCAGAGAGCTGCGCGTAGCCGTCCACCTCAATAATATTGGAACGTTGTTCCTGGTCGGGGGTAACCTGGAGGGCCTGCTTGCTAGCGGCTGGTAGAAAAGAAGGGAGCATTACCAGATAGGCAATGACTGCCACCGCAAGCACTGCTTCTAAGACTCTTATTGGCTTCATGATCGTTCAACTCCTGACGACGAAACAAATCAGTAAAAGCGATCATCGAGTTGTTGGTGGACTGAGTTGCACAGTACTTGCAAGGTAATGTTATCGTTAGTCTCAGCCTTCATGCAAGAGAATTTTGCAGCACCGTCCGTTGTCCGTGGTTAGTTGTCCGTTGTGGCTCACTCCTTTCGCCGCATAGAGCTTAGAGCAAAGGGCATAGGGTTTAATTACTTTGAAACTTACAACACACAATATGAAATTCTAAATGCTGTCTGCTGCATGCTATCCGCTGCCAGCTATATTTCCCCATACTCCATGCCCCATGCTCTATGCCTTTTGTGCAACGGACAACGGACCACTGACAACTGACAGCTTGCGCTTGTATTGTTCACAGTTTTGCGTTTAAATAACAGGTTGCGTCCAGATCAGTATTCATTCAACCGAAGCAGGTAGTTCGATACAGTGAGTTCGGGTAAGAGTTGAGACAACAGCGAGGTGTGCGCACATGAAAATTGCTTATTTCAGCATGGAGATCGGTCTCAATGAAAGTATTCCCACCTATAGTGGTGGTCTGGGCATTCTTGCCGGTGACCACATCAAGTCTGCGGCGGATTTGGGTCTTCCCCTGGTGGCGGTAAGCCTGCTCTACAAGCGGGGTTACTTCATGCAAAATATTAACCCCATGGGCTGGCAAGAAGAGATGTATCCCTATTTTGATCCCCGGGCTTTTATGGAACCCCTGCCCATGAAGGTGACCGTGCCCATAAATGGTCGCGAGGTTCAGATAGGGGTGTGGAAATATACCTATGAGGGACTGAAGGGCAAAGTCCCTGTTTATTTCCTGGATGCGGATCTCGAGGACAACACTGCGGATGATCGTCTGATTACCCAACACCTTTACGGCGGCGACAGTCATACTCGCATTTGTCAGGAGGCCATCCTGGGCATAGGTGGGTATAGAGTATTGCAGCGGTTGGAGAAGGGGATCACCACCTACCACATGAACGAAGGTCATTCCGCCTTTATTACCCTGGCTCTTTACCATGACTTGGACGGAGATGTGGACCAGGTACGCAATCACTGTACCTTCACCACCCACACCCCTGTGCCCGCCGGTCATGACCTGTTTCCCTATGATATGGCGGAAGAAACCCTGGGAGAGTTTTTGCCGCCTGAAATCCGTGAGTTTGCCGGGGAGGATGGTCTCAACATGACCAAGCTTGCCCTGAATCTCAGCCGCGCCTGTAATGGGGTCAGTGAACTGCATGGAGAGGTAACCAGGGAGATGTTTCCCGGTTACGAGATTGGTCACATAACCAACGGCGTGCACCACCTCACCTGGACCGGTCCAGATTATGCCCGGCTGTATGACCAGTTCTTGCCCCAGTGGCGAGAGTACCCCGAAGTGCTCGAGGCTGCCACGACCATTCCTGATGACCTGGTGTCTGAAGCTGAGCTTTCTGCCAAACGGCGGCTTATTCGCTATGTCAACGCCACCTCCAATGCCGGTTTTACTGAGGAATTTTTAACCGTAGGTTTCGCCCGCAGGGCGGCTAGTTACAAGAGGGCCACCCTCTTTTTCACGGACATGGAACGGTTGCTGAACCTTACCCGCAACCGGGTCCAGTTTATTTTTGCCGGCAAAGCTCACCCCCAAGATGAGGCTGGCAAGAAAGTAATTCAGGATATCATTCACACCACCCAGCGATATGAAGGTCGTCTCCGTCTGGTCTACCTGAAAAACTACAATATGTGGCAGGGGGCGCATCTTACCCAGGGGGTGGATCTCTGGCTCAATAATCCCAGTCGTCCAAGGGAGGCCTCCGGCACCAGCGGCATGAAAGTTACCTTTAACGGTGGCATTAATATGAGCGTGCAGGATGGTTGGTGGCGCGAAGTGTGCAAGCATCGTGTTAACGGTTATGCCATAGGTGACGACGAGGACGCCAGCGATGAAGAAACAGCGGCTGATTTCTACGGTGTGCTGGAGGAAGCAGTGACAACTTACTATGCGAATCGTCCGCAATGGATCAAGATGATGAAGACCTCTATCTCTGACTGTGCTCCCAGGTTCAATACCCAACGCATGGTAAGTGAATATTTGGAGAAGTATTATAGGTAAAGCGCATAGAGCATAGCGCATAGCGCATAGAGTAAAAGATTGAATCACAGAGAGCACTGAGATCACAGAGGGTTTGGAGTACTGGAGTATTGGAGTGATGGAGATTATTGAGTGACGATTGGAGATTGCAGATTTCGAATTTTGAGATTTTTGAACTCCATGCTCCATGCCCTATGCTCTATGTCTTTTGGCCAAATGGCCACATTGTGTATTTGATCGATTTGACCAAATGACCAGGGATGATATGGATCGCATCGATCTCCATACCCACTCGAACTGCTCGGACGGAAGTCTTTCTCCGCGAGAACTGGTGCAACTTGCCAAGAAGAGAGACTTGCGGGCTATTGCGCTGACGGATCATGACACCGTGGCTGGGGTGGCAGAAGCTGTAAGAGCTGGAAAAGAGCTGGGTGTTGAAGTGGTGCCGGGGGTGGAAATCAGCGCCCACTATCCCCCTGGCACCATGCACATCTTGGGCTATTGTATCACTCCCTCTCAACCGGGACTTCTCAAGGCACTCAAAAAACTGCAAAAGGTACGTGCCGCCCGCAACCCCAAGATAATCGAACGGCTGCAAGCTCTCGGGTTGGAAATAACTAACGATGAGGTTTTCAATCTCTCCAGTGGACAGGTGGGGCGTCCCCATATTGCCAAAGCGCTGGTAAATCGAGGGTATGTATCCAGTATTGATGAGGCCTTTTCGCGCTATCTGCAAAAGGGGGCGGTAGCATACGTAGAAAAATTCCGTTTCTCTCCCCGGGAAGCCATTGCCCTCATCCGCGGAGCTGGCGGCCTGGCGGTTTTGGCTCACCCGTTTACCCTAGGAATCACCGAGCCCAGGGAACTTACTGTACTGGTTGAAGAGTTGCAAGAAATGGGTTTGGCGGGATTGGAGGTCTTTTACCCCGACCACACCAAAGAGACGGTTGTTCTCTATCAGGATATTGCCAAGAAGTTGGGACTTGTGTGCACCGGAGGTTCGGATTTTCATGGCAACCTGAGAGACCACTCCTATCTGGGAAACGGAGTTCTAGGACAATACTTAGATTATGGACTCCTGCAGAACATCAGAGAGAGATTACAGGAGAGGGAAAACAGCTAATATGTAGCCAAGATGTGGTAATCAAATTTAGGGATTTAGGGATTTAGGAATTCAGGGATTTCTAGAGACCAGGCTCAATTCCTTAATTTGCAATTCCTGAATGTCTAGATCACATATCGCAGATCCAGCTATCATTCGTTTCTAAGTCAATCACCTCGAAAAAGAACCTGCTAAGTTGGTACACACGAGGACGTATGCAGTGAGAGAATCTGCTGCAAGACTTGAGGTTTGTGTCATTGGTTCGGGCACCGGCATTCCAAGCCCACGGCGGAGGCCACCGGCTGTCGTGGTAAAAATGGGCGCCCATTTGATGCTCTTCGATTGTGGGGCAGGTACCATGTGGGGTCTGGCCGAAGTGGGTTTGGATTTTCGTGACCTGGACTGGCTTTGGCTGAGCCATTTTCATCCAGATCACACGGGTGATCTGGTGCCACTGCTTTTTGCCTCAAGATCACCTCTATATGGGCGGGAAAAACCCTTGCTCATTGGCGGCGCCACAGGTCTGCAGGATTTCTACCAGGGGTTGCATGCAATCTACGGCCGGTGGATCGAACTGGACCCGGCCCTCCTCACTTTCAAGGAACTGGACCCGGCAGCTGCCACCGAAACAGAGCTACCGTTCGGCAGGTTGATTTCCCTGGCAATGGCACATACAAAGGAGAGCTTGGGCTATCGTCTGGAAAGCAACAATGGCTTGGTTCTGGCCTATTCAGGTGATACAGAATACTGTTCAAATGTCGTGACCCTGGCCAGTGGAGCTGATCTTTTCTTTTGCGAGTGTTCTTTCCCGGACCATCTCGCCACCGCCGGGCACCTGTCGCCGACAGAGGCCGGAAGAGTGGCCCGGGAGGCCGGTTGCAAGCGTCTGGTGCTCACCCATCTCTACCCGGCCTGTGATGAGACTGATGTGGTGGCGGCCTGCCGCCAACAATACTCGGGGGAGATAATAGTGGCCGAAGATCAGATGTGGTTTCGGTTGTAGGTTTCAGGTTTCAGTTTCCATGTTTCTTTTTCCTGACACCTGACACCCGACACCCGAAACCTCAGTGATTGTGACTTGGTATTTTTATTTGTAGCTACACGGAGTTGCAGTTCGCATGTCTAACGCATCCAGCACTTACACCTTGACTCCCCAGGAATTGGCGACTGCCAAGAGTACACTGGAAGCACTCCAAGAACGGGTGATTATCAAGGTAAATCTGACCAGAAATTCTCTGTCCGCACAGTTTCGCACCTTTATTGAAGAGCTGGTTTCTGTACATGAAAAGCTGCAGCCGGTCTACCTGAGCCATAGCGAAGATGGCCCCCCTACCATCGAGATTCAACCAAACCTCCGCTACATGGCTCTCCCCAACGGCAGGGAGATGGCTCCCTTTTTACAGAGTCTGCTTTCTTGCTCTCAAGGAAAAGTTTCACTGGCCCCTAGGAGCCTCTCAGCCCTGAAAACTTTTATCACACCCACCAGGTTTGAGGTGTTGATGAGCCCGGCATGCCCTCATTGTCCCGCTGTTGTGGGTTTAGTGAATCAGTTGGCGCTCGCCAGCACGTACGCGGAAGTGACCATAATAGATGTCACTCTCTTTGCCGAATATGGACAGAAATATGGTATTCGAGCGGTGCCCACAGTTGTCATTGACGAACAGGACCAGCTGACTGGCGCCATAAGTGAAGATCTCTTGGTGGACAGGCTTGCCAGCAGTGATCCATCATCATTTCACCCGGACAGTTTCAAAAAGATTATCAAAGAAGGAGACGCTGAAAGGCTTGCTGGTATGATGGTTGCAGACGGTAATCTCTATTCCGGATC
>JASFGC010000255.1:0-5550 GCA_050123975.1 Syntrophobacterales bacterium
ACATGGAGAGACACGCCCTTCAAAGCGTGAATATTGCCGTAGTAGGTATGGACGGATTTAAGGGTTAGCATGGTTCAATCTGCATATCCCGTAGATCTTGCGTTGTGTTCGAGAAACAAGAGTCGGACGCCAGGGGTACACGGCATAAGGCCTAAGGCATAAGGTGACAAGTCTTGATATTTTCCTTGCGCCTTGCGCCCCGAGCCTTGTGCCGAGGGCGAAGCGTCATGCGCTTCGCCCTAGAGGTCTGAATAATCCACCTCTTCCCCCAGATAGGCCTCGATCACCAGGGGATCATTCTTTATCTGTTTCGGTTTGCCCTCCGCAATCTTCTCACCAAAGTTCATGACCATAATTTCATCAGAAATATCCATTACCAGGTTCATGTCGTGTTCGACCAGCACAACGGTAATCCCCCGTTCAAGAATTCGGTGGATCAAAACCGCCAACCCCTCAGTCTCCCTGGTATTGAGTCCTCCAGCAGGCTCATCCAGCAACAGTATTTTGGGATCAGTGGCAAGCGCCCGCGCCACCTCTAGTAGCTTTTGTTCCCCCAGTGGCAGATTACCAGCCAACTCCGTTGTTCTGTTCTCCAACCCGACAAATGCCAGATGTTGCA
This sequence comes from Syntrophobacterales bacterium, assembly GCA_050123975.1. Taxonomy (GTDB): domain Bacteria; phylum Desulfobacterota; class Syntrophobacteria; order BM002; family BM002; genus BM002. The sequence goes on from JASFGC010000255.1 coordinate 620, forward strand.
TGGCGCTTTCCCGGATCTGCCGCTCTTCCCGACGCATCCCCAGCAGTCTAAGGCCGGTGCTGACAATTCCGGCTCGACTCTGAATGTGCCTTCCCACCATCACATTTTCTAGAACAGTCATGCGACCAAACACTTCAACGTTTTGAAAGGTGCGGGATACGCCCAGGCGAGCGATTTCTCGAGCTTTGCGACCTTCAATGGACTTACCATTCAGGGCAATAGCCCCACCATTTGGGGGGAAAATCCCGGTAATCACATTGAAAAGCGTGGTCTTCCCTGCCCCATTGGGTCCAATGATGGCCTTGATGATTCCCGGAGGCACCTTGAAACTGAGCCCCTTTAAAGCCTGGACACCGCCAAAAGACTTTTTCAGGTTTTCCACCTGGAGGAAGACGGGGGAACTTTCGGCACTCATCTATTCTTCTTATCAGTGGAGAGGTTACAAACTCAGTGGTTCAACCTTTTTTCCAGACACGAGACATGCGTGGTACCAGGTGAACCAGTCCATCGGGCAAAAACATTACGACAGCGAGAAGAATAGCACCATAAACGAGAATATCAAAATCATGGAACACATGAAGCCATTCGTTGCCCAGAAAAGTCAACAGCCAGGTGCCAAGCAGTGCTCCCCAGATGTTGTGCATGCCCCCAACTACAACCATCATTACCAATTTTATCGAAAGAAAGAGATCAAAAGAACTAGGGCTCAAAAAACCCACGTAGTGAGTGTAGAGACTGCCGGCGATAGAAGCATACACAGCACTCAATACAAAAATCATGACCTTGTACCTTGAGGTTTCAACACCCATGGCATCCGCAGCCACTTGACTATCATGCAGGGAGCGCAGGGCTCTCCCAATGCGGGAGTGGATTACATTGAGAGAAAAAATCAAGATCAGCAGCACCAGAGACCAGACGAGGATATAGTAAGAGAGGTCATTATCGAGACTAAATCCCAGTATAGATAACCCTGGGATGTCCGAAAATCCAGAAGGCCCACCGGTTAGGCTCACTTCCTCATTGAAAAAGATGTGGACGATAACCCCAAAACCCAGGGTTGCCATGGCCAGATAGTGTCCTTTCAGTTTCAGGGACGGTACCCCCACAATGTAGGCCACCAGCGCTGTAAGTCCAACGCCCACAATCATTGCCAGCCAAGGCGACATGGAGAGCTTTGTACAGAGTATTCCCGAAGTATAGGCTCCCAGACCAAAGAAGGCCGCATGCCCAAGAGAAATCTGACCGGCATAGCCCATGAGCAAGCTGAGACCCATGTTTATCAGACAGTAGATCCCCACAAATATCATGACATCCAGGTAGTGGCCGATCGCCGAGACATTCATGGCCACCACCGGAAACAGGATAAGAAAGAGAGTCAGCCCGATAAGGGCCTTTCGATTGGATGATCTCATGTTTAAAGCACTAGTTACTTAAAGTTTAGCCGGTTTAACCAGTTTGGCCTGTTTGGTCGGTTTAGCCAGTTTGGTCGATTGAACCGGCATAACAGGCTTAACTGACTTAACTGGCTAAACTACCTCAAAATTCCTTTATCTTACCGGCTTCCACATTGCCAAACAAACCACTTGGACGGACATAGAGCACCAAAAGCAGAATAATAAGCGCCACGGCATCTTTGTAGCCGGAAGACACCAAGCCAGCGCACATGGACTCAACAATGCCTAGAAGAACACCAGCCACCACGGCGCCGTAAAAGCTTCCTAAGCCACCCAAGACCGCAGCACCAAAACCTTTCAAGGCCAGGAGTGCGCCCCGGTCATACTCCATCAAAGACATGGGGGTAATTACCGCTCCAGCAACCGCACCGATAGCCGCGCTCAAGGCAAAAGAGATCAAAATCATGGTATTTACTTTGATGCCCACCAGGCGGGCGGCCTCAGAATTGTCGGCACACGCCAACATGGCCTTACCATATCGTGTTTTTTTGAAGAAGATGGTCATGAGCACAACCATCACCGCCGTCAAGAACAGAACCCAGAGAGTCTGGGTTTGAATGGCAGCTCCGAAGACAAACAATGGTTTACTGCCGCTAAAAGGCGGAAAAATATAGGGATCTTTGCCCCAGATGAACATGGCAATCCCTTTAAAGAGAATGGAAACAGCAATGGTGACGATGATCATTGTCAATACGGAGGCATTCTTGAGCGGGTTGATGGTAAAGCGCTCCATCAATGCCCCCACGGCTGTGACCGCCGCAATTGTCAAGACAAAAGCCAATGGGAGGGGCAGCTTCGCCGTGACCGTGAAAAAGACCATGATGAGTCCGCCCAGCATGACAAATTCACCCTGGGCGAAGTTGATGATGTCGGTAACGTTATAGATGATATTAAAACCCACGGCCACCATGGCGTAAATGCTTCCCACGGTGACCCCGGTGAAAAGATACTGAACGAGCTGCCCTGTAAGAGTAATTTTTGTCATGACCAGATAAATTTCACACTACGGTTGAGATCCAAGCAATCATCAACAGAAAGCCTCCCCGGGTAGAACCACCGGAGAGGCTTTCATTGCTATTACAACGGTGACAGAATCTATGGAGCCAAGGCCCAATCGCCGTCCTTCACCACCACCATTTCAAATGCCTCTTTGGTGAGTCCATTGTGATCGGTAGGGGAGAAATTGAAAACACCATGTTGACCAATAAAGTTGGTACGGGTTTCAACGTAGTCCCTTATTTTGGCTGAATCCGGTCCTACAGATCTCAAAGCATCGATCACCAGGTTGAGTGCATCCCAGGCGTGGCCACCAAATGAAGACAGCGGCTCATTAAACTTCTCCTGGAAGGCCTGATTGTATAACATAATGACCTTTTTCTGGGGATGGTCATCCGGGACCAGGTCCGGAATATTGACGCGTCCCAGAGGACAAAGAACGTTTTCAGCCGTACCAGCTGCCAGTTTAATGTTTCTGCGGCTACCAAAGCCATGGCTCTGATAGAACGGGATCTTCGTCATCCCCAGATCATGCCAGTTCTTCACGGCCAGAACCTGGGTTGGTCCCACAGACCAATTAACAATGGCCTGAGCTTCTGTGCCACGAATACGGGTGAGTTGGGCGGTGATATCGGTGTCCTTGGGGCCATAGCGCTCGTCGGCCACTATTTCGATACCTACCTGAGGAGCCAATCTCAGCAACTCTTCCCTCCCGCTGGCACCGAATCCGGTGGAAACGCTCATGATGGCAATCTTGTTAATCCCATTTTTCAATAGATAGTCATAAATTTTTTCAGCCGCATGGGTATCTGACTGCGGTACCTTAAATATCCATTTGCGATCCACCACCGGGGTTACAATCTTGTTGCTGGCGGCACAGGAAATCAACGGCACTTTTGCATCGTTCATTACCTTGACTACCGCCAAGGTGTTCCCGCTGAGGCTGGGACCGATGATCACCGGCACCTGGTCTTTTTTAAGGAGCCGTTTTACTGCAAGTACACATTTGGTCTCGTCGCTCTCGTCATCATAGATCACGAGCTCAAGAGGATGTCCGTTGATCCCACCGACTTTGTTTATTGCCTCGGCGATCATCTCGGCTGTCTTTTTTTCAGGTTCACCCAGGAACGAAGCCCGACCGGTGACTGAGAAAACGGCACCCACCTTGTACGGCTCTTTCTCCTTGGTGCACGAGAATATCAATGCAAGCGAGATCATCAATATCAATGCTATCCATAGCGCTCTTCCCTTGACCTTCATAAACGTTCCCTCCTTTTAGATCAAACCATATCCTTGTCCCGCACCCCAAAACATTGATTGAGGTGTCACCTCCTTTCCCCTTTTTGTTGATTTTTGTCAATACCAAATATTCAATACTCGGCACTTATAACCCTAAGTTCTAAAACATAGCCCTTGCACCAACACCCCAACAAAAAAAGCCGCTTCCTCGTTGCGGCCTTTATGGTAAAGAAAAGAACCGCAGGCAGTTGAGTCTGCCCACGGCCTTGATTCTATTGGCTGAACAGGGCTAGTGGACAGACCCCTCCCCACTATAATAGTAATAATAGTAGTGGCTCCGGGAGGCTGTCTGTTTGGAATAGAAGGCCATGAAGTACTCTCGACTCCTTGCCCTTGGAGTAAATGATCCTATACCATAGATAATAGCCGTCATTGTGTCAAGAGTAAAAGGTGTGTATGCTAGCGAAAACTGGTCGATTTCTGGTTAATCATAATACCGAGGCAGACGGTGAAAAAGTACCAACTCAAAGAATTAAAAAAAATCATTGAGTATATTCTCCTTTATCGACCCGATGAATTCGGTCTTTTCTCGGACGACGATGGCTCACTTCCCATCAAAGACCTCATGTGGGCCCTTCATGAGGAACCTGGATGGAAGCATATCCGTCTTGGCCATCTAAAAGAATTAGCGTATTCCGGTCTCGAGCTTGCCTTTACGCTTGAAGAGAAGCACGTACGGCCCATGGGTGAGATCACCGAGACAACGGTAGATACCCTCCCACCACGACTGCTCTTCTTTGCGGCAAGACGCAAGGCTTACCCTGTGATCCTGAAACACGGGCTCAGGCCCGGAAGCCGTCCTTACGTGCCATTGGCAACCACGAAAGAAATGGCTTTGCGCATAGGCAAGCGGCGTGACGCCAAACCTATTCTATTGACGGCACATGCGGCTCAGGCCCACGATAGTGGCCACCAGTTCTTCACCTGCGGTGATCTGCTCTATCTAGTGAAGGCTCTACCTGCCAACTTCCTCAGTGGGCCACCCCTGCGGGAACCTCCGCCGCCCCGCAAGATTCCCAAGAAAGAACCTCCCAAACCGCTGAAACCCGAGGTCCCCGAGATGTCCGGCTCTTTTTTGCTGGATCCAGAAAGGGATCCGGATCCCATGAGAAGGCAGCGGAGAAAACGAGAGAAAGAGCGAAAACGCCAGAGAAGCAGGGAACGGCGCGAGAAGAGGAGACG
>JASFGC010000256.1:0-5547 GCA_050123975.1 Syntrophobacterales bacterium
CTTGATGGTAAGACCACCTGCCTTCGCCAAATCTTCTGCGATCGTCTTTGCTTGCTGTACAGCCTTAGCCGCTGCTTCTTTTCTCAACTCCTTATCTCGGTCAGTACTGAAGGTGAGGCTGCCGATGTGACTCACGCCTACCCTCGAGGCTTCATCAATGAAAATACCCAACTTGTCAATGCTCTTGGTTTCTAGGAGGACCGCATTTGTCGCCCGATATCCTTTCGGACGCAGCCTGCTGTCCTTATCATAAATAGGTGTAAGGTTAAAACCGGAAGTCTTTATTTTGACATCTTTCGCGGTAACTTCTCTGAGAGCCTTCAGCAACTTATTTGACTTTCTGGCGTTTTCACCAGCAGCCTGCTTGGCCGTTGTTGCACTGGTTTCCACTGAAAAGGAAAGAGTGGCCATATTGGGCATGACCATGATCGTTGCCCTGCCCACGACTTCAATTGTTGCTGGGGTAGGTTTTTCTTGAGCGTAGCTCAGGTCGCCAAAGGAAATGATAATCAAGGTAGCAAAAAGGCCAAAAGCGAATTTTCTATACATGGGTAATCTCCATATCCATTCGTGACAGGATCACAACTTCACATTGCTATGAGTTGTTTTAAAGATGAGGGCGATATATTCGCCATCGCAGGGTAGGACCGGTTGGCTCGAACTTATCACAAGATGGCAGATTTGGTCAAAATTGATCTTGCCTTGCAAAGGCATGACAGATTATCTGCGGTTATTTAGGTGTCAGTTTTCAGTGTTCAGGTTTTTCTTCCCTGACACCTGAAACCCGACACCTGAAACCTTGAAATTTGTGATTTGGAATTTCTATTCGTCTAGCACTCCGAGGGAGATTTATGAATCGTCTCGGCTGTCCCCAGTGTTCAGTGCAGCATGCTTGAGGAATGGAAAAACCCGGTTTCAGTGTATGAAGGATTCGATTCAGGTTTGTGCTTGATGAACTCATCGTGCCTGCTCAGGCCGTAAACATGTTCCTGACCACTGCGTCCCCGGAGCGTGACGAACCCCAAATCAGCCATCGGCAGTATGTCGCCAACAAGAGCGGCGGTCTCAGAACACATGACAATTTCGTTAGGCAGGTCCTTGTTGGCGATACCGGATAGACGGAATGCTGCATTCGTGCAATCACCCACCAGGGTAAGATCAGTAACCCTCCAACCATAGTGCGACATGGTAACCCTACCAGTGGTTATTCCCCATCCTAGCCGTAAACATTTAGCTGCCTCGTTTAAACCTGATAGTTTCTCTCGGATCTGTTTTACAGTCTGAGCCTGTTGCAGGGCAGTCCGGCAAGCCGCCAAAGCCTGCTCTTTACAAAACTCGGAACCATGTTCCCAGAAGGCATAAACTTCATCACCAGAGTAATCCTTAATGGTACCTTTGTGCTCGTGTACAATGGCACAGAATGCCTGGATTATTTCTTTCATGACTTCATAGACTTGGTACGATCTCTCCGTCTGCGCCATGCTGCAGAAACCTCTGACATCGGCAACCACATTCGTCACTATCATTTCTCTGGGTGTCACCAGTGTCTGCGTTGATGCCAATGTGTCCTCCTTGTTGCAGGCGGGAGGATCCGGACACCGTACGTGAAAGAGGGTCTCACCCAGTTTCACCACATCGCCATCCACAAGTTCCTTAGTAGAACCGGCTGCTAAACGAACATTGTTTACCCAGGTACCATTCTTGCTCAAGTCTCGAATCTGTGGCTGAGGCCCGTTGATAGTTATCTCCACATGATCCCTTGAGACAGAAGGATGTACTACGATAATCCTCCTGGACTCATCAATTCCTTTGCAGATTCGCCCAATAAAAACCCGATCAACAATCTCGAGGCGACGCATTTCCTGATTTTCGTCAATCCATTCTAGGTATGGATTCAGCATGGCTTGGACCCTCCCCCGACACATTTTTGAAAAGATTGATGAGAGTTTCAGTGGATTCTGGCATGTCTATTCTGCATCCGCCGTGCCAACCAGGAAGTATCAAGGCAGAATCTCGAAATAATATATAAGTATTTTATATCATTATTTTTTTTAAAAGAGAGATGGAAGAGTTCAGATGAGCCGCTACCAACCATGTGTGGGCGAATTGCCAATTGAGTTGACAGTTCTGCCAGGACTATTTGGGAATGCTTGTAATTTTAATGACTTGTCTGGTGCAAACTAGGTTGACAGTTTAGTGTCAACTAACTTGGCAGAAAGCATGCTTGGAATAGATGAAAACTTCCTCGATCGGAGGCAAGAGTCACACCGAGTCGGTCATTCTCATTCAATCCTGGAGATTTCTAGCCTAACCGTGCCCCCTCCTGTAATTTCACAAGGATCCAGGCATTGTACATACGCTTCTTTTGAATCCCCTTGCGAAAGCCCTAGTTCTTTTGCCTGGATGCCTTTGCTGAGGGCCACGTAGTACGGAAGGATCGAGGCCAGAGAATGCATACAAACCGTGTTCGTTTCTCCAGGATCCAGGATATATCCCTGTTTCAAGGTGATCACGTTGCCAATCTCATATACGGGACACTCGCCTTTGATTTCCACGACCTTTATGGTCAATCTCATGAGCCACCCCCAGATTTTTTGCCCACAATACTATCTTCAAAATCCCTTTCAGGGACTGTCCGTTAGCTACCTTTCTCCTCCTCTGGCTGGAGGGGATTATCATCTTACGGGAAAACTTCTAAAGAGAGATTGTATGCCGTGGCAAAAGACCAATCAAGCATCATTGGCAAGACTGCATCATAAAATGGTGTCTTTGAGAGGGTGGGTTTTGCATCCACCAAGAAATGAAACCTTGCTGGCAGTCAATTCTCGAGCTTATCGAGAAGAGGTGATGGGCATGGGTTTGTGTCTGATGATTCGGTTGAGGAGGAGCACTACTGCCGAAACTACAATTATTCCTAGATCCCTAAATGCACCGAAAAGAACGGACTCTATTACCTCCCACCATCCACTATGTCCCACGCTGCTATTGAGCTCCAAAGGATACCAAAGAGAAACCGGTGCAGCTGTGAGAAGAGCATCTGCCAGGATATGAGAGAATATGAGTGAGAAACTAAGCAGGTAGCTTACTCTTGGAATTTTTGACCAACATTTCCAAGAGTTGGATATAAGAAAGGCCATAATCAGGGCAAAAAGTAGACTATGTGTGGGACCTCGATGGAAAAAGTTACCATTCCCGTGAACAATAAGTCCGACGAGAACATCTATGTCAGGCAGATTGGTAAGAACTATCACGAACGCTAACGTTTTCCAAAGACCGAGGGCAGACTTTCCTTTTGCATAAACGTCATGTATTGCCAGCCCAGCAGCTGTATGTCCTAGTGGCAGAGGCATCAGGAATCACCTAATCATTGTAGATTTGAGATTGAAGATTGTAGATTTATAATTTCATTTCTTTACGTCTACATCGAGAACACCATTCCTTTAACAAGATCTATGCCATAGTAGGAATGTTTGGCGATTGTCTATTTATTTTAGATAGATAGCCATTTTACGTCAGCGAAATAATCGATTCTTCTGGAGCAATTGGAGTGGAGCGAGGGAAAAGAACTACTCACTGTGGATGGTTTTTTTCTCCTGCCTAGGCATGATACACATGGATCACATGATACACTTATTATCGAGCGCATAAGAATGTCTACAGAGAGACGTTGGCGCCTTACTCGAAAAATGGAGCTAAAACGATTGCTGATTTGAGATCTCGTAGTGAACTTTCGGGTTCGCTCAATCTACGAAAAATCTGCAATCTCAAATCTTAAATCTTCAATCTTAAAGAGAGATTTGGAATGGCGACAATTAATCTTAGAAACGTGCCAGACGATTTACACCGCAAAGCAAAGGCGAGGGCGGCAATGGAAGGAGTTACACTGAAGCAACTCATCCTGCGGCTTCTCGAGGACTATCTGGATGGAGTGTGTTAGCCCGGATATTTCACTATTCGCCCAGCATTGCCTTTTTTAAGCTCTTTTGGGCGGGCTTTTCAGAAAGCCATATGCCGAACAAAGCCTTCTTAAAAGGGAGCCCCCCTATTGCGGACCTAAATTCACTATTCTTGGAGACCTGGACTCCCTTTCCTGGTACATAAATCAGATCATAACTATCATTTTCCTTAATCTCTTCTTTGAACACTGAGATGAATTCCTCTATCTGTACCTTAATGGGTTCAATATTACCTGCAGTCGCTTTTTCAAAGCCTTCTCTCCATGCTTTTTCCATTTTCTTACTTGTTACCATGGAGGAAATAATATGAAGCCTGACTGCCATTGGCTCATCTGCCTCTATGATTGCCGTGGGATCCTGGTTTTTTTCTTTCAGATAGAGGCCACCTACATAGACATCAATGAAGAATTTCTCGCGGACACCGGCCCCATTGAGCATCAACTGAGTCTGACCAGTCTGCAGGGATTCAGGCATGTTGATGCCACCTATCTCTTCGGAATTTCCCGGCGCGGTGATCACAAGTACGGTAAATATTATCGCGGCAAATTGTTTTCTAAACATCTTTCCTCCATTTCGGCTGTTGGGTAGCCATCTAACGTTAGGGTTCATCCTAACGTTACAAATTTTTTAGGGTTTTCTCTCTCTTGCCAATTCCTTCTCTATCTCAGCCTCAAATCCTTGAAGACTGCGGTTTCTCAAGAGCCTGCCGTTGACAAAGATGGTGGGGATACCTCGCACCCCTGCTACAGCCCCTTCCTGAAAATCCCGCTGAACTATTGCCTGCAGTTCTGGATCCTTCATGTCTTTGTCAAACTTCTCCATGTCCAAATTCACTTGCTGGGCGATTTCTCTGATCTTTTGCTCACTCAGTTTATTGTAATTTTTGTAAAGTTGGTCGTGGAGTTCCCAGAATTTTCCCTGTTTGTTGGCAGCGAGTGCAGCGATAGCCGCCGGCCGGGCGAATTTGTGGTTTCTCAGCGGGAAGTTCTTGAAGACAAGTTTCATTTCTTTGGAATATCTCTCGAACACCTGCTCGAGTAAAGGCTGAAGCCTCGCACAGTATGGTCATTGAAAATCGCTAAAAACAGCGATTGTAACAGCCGCATCAGCTGGACCTTTGAAAGGGGAATTCGAGACATCGATGTTCTGGATAAAATCTAGAACAAGTATTTCAACTGTTTTATTCTTCCGGCTGGTAAGAAGAAGTATATCCTGCTCTGGTCCAACCTTAATGCCATCCACATGCTTGCCAACCGTGATTTCGTCCTCTAGCCTCCCATCTCCCGAGTAAATGAGGATGCTTCCTTGGGCCGTGAGGACGAAAACCCATCTGCCGTTGAGAGAAACTGCTACGTCAACAGGTGTCTTCTCAATTTTCAGGGTTTTTTTCACATCCCAGTCTACCAGTCCAGAGCTCTGGGGACAGAGGGTGAGAAGAATTACAGGTACCAACAAGAAAACAACAAGTCGAATTTTCATATGAAGTCCTCTCTGAGGTCCGCTTCGGGCGGATTGCTGAACTATCCGGCTACCCGCTCGCCCTTAGAACGAGTACTTAAATAGACTCAAGAACACACCCCCAGATGGCGTG
>JASFGC010000257.1:0-5542 GCA_050123975.1 Syntrophobacterales bacterium
CGCCGAAGGTATCGAAATTTCCTCCCCATGCTCCATGCCCTATGCCCCATGCTCAGGTCTCCTGCTTGTGCCAAAAGCTGTCAAGTTTGCCGTGTTTCGTCAATAAAATAAGGACTTTTCACCTGTCCGCAGGTTCTGCTCTCTTCACACGAACTCCCTTCGTTTTGCGTGGTTGAGGCAAAAAAGCTAGATCAAACTTCCTCTCTTCGCATTTGGCACAGGGGTTGCTCTAGGCCCTTGGTGAAAGCATCGGTTCAAGAGATAGGAACGCTGGACTAACAACTCTTGGGGAGGTATTTAACACCGCTATTGTTCTAACCCGCCTATTCAACGATCGCTCCTCAGACCAGATACAAGATTGCTTTCAAAAAACAGTATTAGTTCCCTGGTGAATCAGGCAATCGTCTCAGACACATCTAGCCGAGGCTTGCGCCGCTTTCGGCGGAGCCCGAAGTTTTTCTTTAAATCGAAAGGAGTGATCCAATGAAAATCAAGACCAAGTGGATTGTAAACACCGTACTTTTTGCTGGGATTGTAGCTATTTTAGCGGCCATCGCTATTCCGCAATTTGCGGCGTACAGGGGCGGCCCAAGTACAAATACCGCCTATAGTCCTCCTATTTATAATGAGGTAGAAGTATGTCCCAGTTATGCAAAGTTCAATACTGAAGCCTACGACTATTTACAGGAGCATCCGTTTCTTCAAGTTCAGCAAAATCCACTCTCCACATTTGGCATCGATGTGGACACCGCGTCCTACGCCAACATTCGACGTTTCATCCGGGACGGGCAAATGCCCCCCAAAGATGCGGTTCGCATCGAGGAAATGATAAACTACTTCACCTATAACTACCCAAAACCATCAACTGACAAGCCTTTCTCCGTTCGAACGGAACTGGCGAATTGCCCCTGGCAGGAGAATCATAAATTACTCTCCCTGGCGCTCAAGGGAAAAAAACTTGCGGAAGGAAAGCGTCCGCCAAGCAACCTGGTTTTTCTACTCGATGTTTCAGGGTCGATGGATAGTCCCAATAAACTGCCGTTACTCAAGGGCGCCATGAAACTTCTTGTTCGCCAACTGAGTGACGATGACCGGGTAGCGATAGTGGTATATGCGGGAGCGGCAGGCCTGCTGCTTCCATCCACCACCTGTACCGACAACAACAAAAAAGAGATTGTTGATGCCCTCGATTATCTTCGAGCCGGTGGAAGTACGCACGGCAGCCAAGGGATGCAGCTTGCCTACCAGACAGCGGAAAGGAACTTTATAAAGGGTGGAACGAACCGCGTTATTCTTGCCACGGATGGAGACTTCAACGTAGGTATTACCAATCAGGGAGATCTCGTTCGTCTCATTCAGGACAAAGCTGAAACGGGGATATTCCTCACGGTCCTGGGTTTTGGAACCGGCAACCTGAAAGATTCGACCATGGAGTACCTGGCAGACAAAGGAAATGGAAACTATGGCTACATCGACTCCGTAAGGGAAGCACGTAAAGTCCTGGTGGAGCAACTAACCGGAACCCTGGTGACAATTGCTAAAGACGTCAAAATACAGGTTGAGTTCAACCCCACGGAGGTCAGTGCATATCGATTAATCGGCTATGAAAACCGATCGCTCCGATCCGAGGATTTCAACGATGACAAAAAGGACGCCGGCGAGATAGGAGCGGGCCATACGGTTACGGCACTGTATGAGGTCGTACCAGCTGGAAAGGAAATGAGGTTACCTGGTGTAGATCCGCTCAAGTATCAAAAAACCTCGACCATTCCCACGACAGCAGGCGAACTGCTGACTGTAAAACTCCGTTACAAGGAGCCAGAGGGTGACAGCAGCAAACTCATGTCTGTAGTGGTAAAGGATGAGGACAGTGCGTTTGAGAACGCCTCGAATGACTTCAGATTTGCTTCAGCCGTTGCAGCCTTCGGCATGCTCTTGCGTGACTCACCAAATAAAGGGCGGGCGACCTATGAGGATGTGATTCAGGTGGCTCAATCTGCCATGGATCGCGACGATCAAGGCTATCGATCCGAGTTCATCAACCTGGTGAGGCATGCGAAGGATATAGAGAGAATGTAAAGGAAAATTTCGAATTTCGAACTGCGAATTGCGAATTTAAGAAAACCAGCAGGCAGCTTGCAGCGGACAGCAAACAACTAGGAACTAAGAACTAGGCACAGAGGAGATTGCAGATTTTAGATTTGATTTGAGATTTCAGATTGCGGGTTGATTGACGCATAGCGCAAAGCGCAGAGCGAAAAGGCAAATTTTGCCTTTACCCTATGCCCCATGCCCTACGCTCACTTCTCCTGTCTCCTGGATTCTTTGTTTTTGCTACAATCCTGCAAGAATAAGATTGGTGGGGACTGAATCTTCATTGGCAACGTTGTCGACTTTTGCCAATAGTGCTATCACGCGTTCTTCAGAGACTTTATTCTGTTGAATCAGATAGTCCCTGATCTGAGTAGCGCGCTTTTGAGCGAGAGCCTCCAGCTCGGTTTCATCAACCTCCATGCTTTCTAGCAGTCGTCGTTTGGCGGCAGCCACCACAGCATCAGAGTCAATGGATGATGGATTATTGCCGGAACTGTTGTATTCAGCGGACAACAGCGTTTCTGGCTTTTCTTTAAATCTCTTGAGGTATAGCGTTTTTATATAACGTCTGTAGTCCGCGCTCGACAGTGAAATCCTTTCGGCATCAACAGGCACCGGCTCTCCGGCTCGTCGCAAATGATATCGCTTTTCACGCTTGAGCTGATCGAGCAGCTCAGCCTCAGTCAGAGCTTCCCCATCTTTCTTCCTGTCTGCGGTTGCTTCGATTTTGAGCAGAAGCGCAGGACGGTCGGAAAGTGCCTCTGCCAGTTTATCAAGTTTTTCGATCTGCTGCGGCGCAAGCTTGGCACTGCCGAATTCAAACTCTATGTTATTCAGATCCTCACCACCTCCTCCCGCCAGACTCCCGAGGATAGCGAAAGGAGAGCTCACCAATTTAGTGAACGTATTCTTCAAGGTGCTGGCTATAATCTTGCCAAATTCGAAATGGGGGTCATCAATGTCGCCTTCTACTGGTACATTGAGTTCAATATTGCCATTGGGATCCTTGAGCAATGCTACCGCGAGACTAACCGGTAGATCCGTGGCATCAGGGCTGTCCACTCGCTCCCCAAGTGTGAGTTGCTTGACAACAATCCTGTTCCTGCCGGAGAATTTATTTCCTGACACTTTATAGTTGAGTTCCAGTGACAACTTGCCCTTCTCCACAGTGTAACCTGCAAACTTGCCTGCGTAAGGTGAGGTGCTGGTAAGATCAAAGTTCTCGAATGACACGGTTAAATCGGCATACTTCTCCTCGGTCAAAGGATTTACCTGGCCGGATATCTTAACGGGTGCGTATTTATTCACTTCGCCCTGGAGCAAGACATTTGCCCGTGTAGAAGGCTCATAAGACAACCCTTCTACCCTTCCCCGGAGATTCCTGGCGTCTGCAGCAAACTTGGGTTTGATAAAAAGGTCGGAAAAATCGAGAGCTCCGTTTTCAACACTTATAGTGTCGATGCTGATCGGCATCGGACCCTGAAGATGGAACGTAATGTATTTGACCACCTTATCCAAAAGCGACTCCACCTTTTTTCCGGTCTCGACCTGTTTGGGCGTTTCATCCTTCACAGTGAGAATGGTTACCACGTTGATCTCGCCATCAGGGCTGATAGCGACCTTGAAGTCAGGTTCGTCTATAACAACTTCAGATATGCTCAGCGCATTCGGCCCAACATCAAGTGCCAGCCCTTGAACGGTAAATGACTTCAAGGAATAGAGAACCTCTGAATTTCTGCGATCCACTGTCTTGAGGTTTTCGACACGAACCCTACCTTCAAGGCGGACTTTTGGTCCATCACCAGGCAGAGGTCGATACCTTACCCTGCTGTCGAGACTTATTGTTCCGCTTGCCAGTTCAACCGGGGCAACAGCGTCCACATATGGTTGCATGGGTTTAACAGAATCCCTGTCAATCTTGAGAGCAATGTCGGTGGAAACCGGATTAATACCGAACTCCCCATCAATCTGGGCGGTTCCGGTTTGATTGATTGTGAGAGCAGCGTTGATTTCTGCCAGCGAATCCTTCTCGTTGCTCACATTCTTCAGATCAACCTTGATGGAGTCGAAAGCGATACGCTTCGGTGTTGCCAGGGTGCGGTCCTCGAAGTTTGCTGCGTAGTCCTCCAGATTTACCTGACGAATATTTATGGTCCACGGCTTAGCATCCGCTTGTGGTTCATCAGAACTTCCCGATAAGTGACCGAACCGCTCCTGGAGACCAGTTAAGGAAAATACCGTTTCGGCCATAAACTTGCCATCGGGCCCGAGCCAACCGTTGATCCTTGCTCCTTTGGAGGCAACTGCCGCGACAACGACCTCTTTGCTTTTTACATCTACCTCGGTACCAATTACCGACAGGGAAGGCACCGAGAAAACCCTGGTTTCGCTTTCCTTCTCAGCCACTACTAATTCACCGAGTTGCAGCTCCCCCTCTGTCAATTGAATAACAAAGGTATCGCCTTTCTGAGCCACCTGATAACGGCCAGAAAGGTCAACTGTCCCACTGACCAATTCGAAGTTCACGTAATCCTGAATGTATTCCCACAGCCTGGGCGTATCTAATTTGTTGATTGCCAGGCGCCCCTGCGAGCCCAAGGGGTTAATGGAGAGGTTTCCCTCCCAGCTAATGACCCCGCCAGCAACCGTGGAGGCGGTGAAACTATAGGGACTCTGACTCCCCTGACGGGTGCCGAAATTATTCAACGTAAGCTGGATCGGAAAGAATGTCTCCTCATAGGGTGTGGCTAACGACAGATCTTTAAAGGTGAACCGTCCCCGTTCAATGCGCAGCTGAGAGACCAGCACCGGCGGCAACTCGCTGCTCTGGGCCTGGGAGGGTTTTGATTGAGTCGATGTGGTAAATAGATCCGAAACGTTCAGATTGCCATCTGCCAACACCTTCACCAGGCCATCGGGTGCCGTCAGACTGATTTCGGCGAAAGTAAGCGCTCGGCGGAAAATGGAGGAGAGCTGAAAATTTACGTAAAGCTCTTCAAACCCAATGAAGCGCTCGCCATCCACGTCAGCAAGTTCGAAGTCCCTCAGTGTCAGCGACAGAGCAAATGGGTTGAGCCTGACCTGTTCCACAGTTGCTTTTCGGCCCAACTGCTCGGCTATGATTGCAGGAGCTTTTGACTTGATGACAGCTGGGGCGACAAGAAAACCACCAATAGCATAGAAAAACACCAGCAGGGCTATGACAATGCCCGACTTCTTAACGGGTGACAATGTGGTGTAAGCTGAAAAATAGGACATTTGAATAGCTCCAGTTTTTTCCTCTGAGCGGTCCTGCGGTTGCCCGAACCATTCACGTTTTTACGGACAGGTTTCTAAGTTAATTCCTCCAGGCATCGGATGCAATGGCTCGGGACAAAATTGCAGATTGAAGATTGATGAAAGGCTCAAGGCGCAAGGTACAGGGTGCAAGGTACAAGATACAGGGCGT
>JASFGC010000258.1:0-5515 GCA_050123975.1 Syntrophobacterales bacterium
GTCTCGGGAGCACCCCCACTGCACACCTTTGCAATCCTCTTTGCAGGAGGTATCGGTTCGTGGGCAAAAATTGCCCAGACAGTTGGTGTTTGGATCCCTCTGGTCCTCTGTTCTTCAGCGTTGCTTTTAACCTTTGCCCCGGGCCTCTGGAATATCGGTATCGAGGGGCAGGTCATTCTAGGGGCTATTTTTGCCACAGGTTTTCTGCGGCCTTTTTCTGCTGGAGCTTCCCCTTTGGTGTTAGCGGGAGCGCTTATTGCCGGCATGATCGGCGGCGCTCTCTGGGCCTATCTTGCAGGCGTACTGAGGACGTGGGGTAGAGTGCACGAGATCTTCGGGGGATTGGGACTGAACTTTGTGGCCCTAGGCCTCACCCTCTGGCTCATATTCGGACCATGGAGAAGACCCGGCGTTGCTTCCATGAGCGGCACCGAACCTTTGCATCCCTCGCTTTGGCTCAAAGGAATGAAAGGTTTCTCTTTGAGTCCGGTGAGTCTAGTGCTGGCATTGGTGGCCATTTTCCTGGTGATCTATCTCCTGCGCTCGACTCGCTGGGGATTGAGTTTGAAAGCAGTTGGTCAGAACCCGGAGGCAGCTTTGCTCTTCGGTCTCAAACCAAACAAGCGGATTGTGGAAGCCATGGCTCTGTGTGGGGCCCTGGCCGGATTGGCTGGAGCCTTACAGGTGGTGGGTGTCTACCATCGGTTGCTGCCGGCAATCTCCAGCAATTACGGCTACACAGCCCTGCTGGTCACCATGCTGGCTTCATTTCGGCCCCATCTGATTCCACCCATATGTTTGTTCTTTGCAGTTTTGAATGTGGGCTCGATTCAACTTCCTCTCCAGCTCAAGTTGGACTCATCTCTGAGCGGTGTCATCCAGGGAGTCCTTGTTCTATCGGTATTTCTCGTGCATGGACTCGAAGAGCGCTGGCAACTTCTCCGGAGGAAGAAATAGTGGATTTCCTGGCACTCACTTTGGCTGGCATTCTTTCTGCGGGTGCGCCTCTTGTTCTCGCAACTCTGGGTGAAACCTTGACCGAGCGGGCGGGCGTGATCAACCTGTCGTTGGACGGCACCATTTTGCTGGCGGCCATGACCGCCTTTGCCCTGGCGTACGTCAGCGGTAATCCCTGGTTGGGTCTTCTCGGCAGCATTGCGGTGGGAATGGCCACTGCCTCTATTGTGGCCCTTATGGGACCGATATTGGGGCGGTCACAGCTGGCAGTGGGCTTCATTCTCACCCTCCTGTGCAGAGATCTGGCCTATTTTCTCGGCCACCCGTACGCCAGACAATTTGGACCTGAGCTGCCCGTTTGGTCCATCCCGGGTGTCCGTGATCTGCCATTCATTGGGCCAATTCTGGGCTATCAGAGTCCGGTGGTCTACCTGAGCCTTGTGCTCACTGCATTTCTCTGGTGGTGGCTTTTTTCAACGCGAGGCGGCCTTGAGGTACGGGCTGTCGGTGAGGAGCCGTGGGCGGCTTTTGCCAGGGGTATCAAGGTGCAGCGACTGAGGATCATGTATACCTTGTTAGGTGGTGCTCTGGTGGGGCTGGCTGGGGGAGCCTTCTCATTGGCGGTGAAGCCAGGGTGGGGACGACCGCAAGGTGCAGAAGGAGCTGGCTGGATTGCCCTGGCGATAGTCATATTTGGCGGCTGGCATCCCCTGCGTGCCGCTCTGGGCGCTTATCTTTTTGCGACCTTGCAGGTGCTTGGAATTTATTTGGCAGAGCAGTTTCCTGGTTTGCCGGCGCCACTGTTTCAGGTGGCACCCTTTCCTGTGATGATCCTGACCTTACTCCTGGTTAATGTGGGCAGTACCGGTTGGTTTCAGGACCTCGCCTTTCGATATCCTGGTATGAAAAGGTGGTTGTCTCGCTGGCAGGTGACAGCACCGGCGGCTCTGGGCCAGGATTTCAGGCCGGAAAGAGAAATTTAAATTCCAAGAATCCAGGAGCCGGAATCTGGGAGCCAGAATTGAGGTTTCAGGTGTCAGGAAAACAAAGCATGGAGCAAAGAGCATGGAGCATAGGGTCAAGAACTAAAGCCAAAAGTTTCTTTCCCTATGCCCTATGCTCTATGCCCTCTGCCTCTTCAATCCGCAATCCCAAATCCGTTATTCCTCTGGGGTCTCTCCTTCTAGGCCCTCATCATCTCTCTTGGCTACGGCCTCCACAAAATAAGCTGATGAGCAATTGATGATGCGAGTCAAACCCTCTGTTTCGATTTTTACCAGGGGAGACTCATAGGAGACAACCTGGCCGGTGATACTGGTGTCTCCGTGCTCTTGACTAAAATAGAACGTGTAGATCTTTCCCGACTCGAACAGTGGTGCCATGCTTAACCTCCTTTTTGGTCTTGTGACACCCGTGCTATAAGAAACACTGGGATTCTAGCATAGTCGCCTACATTTTATAAGGATTTTGATCCAGTGAAGGCGCACTTCATTATTCGCTTGCCTTCTGCCAATGATCTCCCTAACATGTGTACTAAATCAGGCTAAGGAGGAGACTTCCATGCGGGTTCTCATTTGCGACGGACTGCGTCAGCAGGGAGTGAAGATTTTTCAAAAGGTCAAGAATCTCGAGGTGGAGGTTCGAGAGAAGATAGAGCCCGAGGAATTGCTGGATGTGATCCCAGACTACGATGGAGTTGTGATCCGCAGTCGCACCAAGATCGGGGGGAAAGCCCTTGAGCGAGCATCACGCCTACGCGTGATCGGTCGGGCAGGCATTGGGGTAGACAACATAGACATAGAGGCGGCAACTCAGCGTGGCGTGCTGGTGATGAACACCCCTGGAGCCAATGCTGTGGCCGCTGCTGAACATTCACTGGCCCTTATGTTGGCACTCGCCAGGCACATTCCCCGGGCAGACGAGTCAGTAAGAGCGGGCAAATGGGAAAAGAAAAAGTTCGTGGGCACAGAGCTCTATAATCAAACCTTGGGCATAATCGGTTTGGGCCGCATTGGTTCCATTGTGGCAAATCGCGCCATTGCTATGAGAATGAGGGTGTTGGCCTTCGATCCCTATGTCTCAGAGGATGTGGCCGCCAAACTCGGAGTGGAAATGGTCACTCCAAAGAAGCTCTTTCGGGAATCCCAATTTATCACTGTTCACACCCCATTCACCAAAGAGACCGAGGGACTGCTGGACGAAGCTGCCTTTAAAATGATGAAACGGGGGGTGCGGATCATCAACTGCGCCAGAGGGGGGATCATCGACGAGTCGGCCCTTTACGAGGCTATAAAGAAAAAGAAAGTAGCAGGGGCAGCCCTGGATGTTTTCTCGCAGGAGCCTCCAGTTGACAACCCACTTCTAAACCTGCCTCAGGTCATAGCTACGCCCCACCTGGGCGCTTCCAGCGAACAGGCCCAGAAAAATGTGGCCGTAGCCATCGCTGAACAGATGGTGGATTACCTGCAAAATGGGTTGATCAGGAACGCGGTGAATATGCCGTCCATGAGCCCCAAGATGATTGAGCAGGTCCAACCTTACATGCGACTAGCGGAAAGGCTGGGTCGCTTCCTCTCCATGTATTTTCAGGGAAGCGTGCGTCACCTAAAGATTAGCTATGGGGGTGATCTGCGAGAATTGGAGCTGGCCCCGGTAACCAATGCGGCCCAGAAGGGTTTTCTGGAGCGAGCCCTGGCTGATGAGGTTAACCTGGTAAATGCGCCTGTTATTATGCGGGGCAGGGGGATCCAAGTAGAAGTGGCCACCACCTCCGAAGCGCGAGGATATGCAGGACTAATTACCTTAGCAGTGGTCACCGACAAAGGTGAGTCTAAAGTTGCCGGCACGGTTTTCCCAACACCTGAATGTCGGATTGTCGGCATAGATGAGTATCGCGTCGAAGCTTCACTGGAAGGACGTATGCTGCTCATCTCCAATTACGATCGTCCCGGTGTCATTGGCTTTATTGGTACAACACTGGGGAACCATCAGGTCAACATTGCCGACATGCATCTGAGCCGAATTCGCAGCAAGGGAACGGCCATCTGTCTGGTCACTATTGACCATCCTGTGAGCTCGGCCGTGCTTCAGGCCCTGAAGGAATACCAGGACATCATCGAGGTAAGGGAAATAGAGGTCTAGCGGAAATCGTTCAGGATAAAGTCATGTAGCTTCGACGTGAATTGTGGCATAAAGCAAGGAGAGATAATTTCGAATTTCGAAACTGGGAACCCGCCCGAAGGGTGGGAGTCCGGAGGACAATTTCGAATTTCGAATTAAAAACAAGAAGGGAGAAGGCAGAATCTAGGCCTCAGTTTTGTTTGTTTTTTTCCTGACACCTGGTTCCTAATAGCACCTGACACCTGACACCCGACACCTGAAACCTTTAATACCTCGATCCGCAATCTAAAATAACACCGGGCCGTTACTTTTTATTAGCCTTCACCCCATCCCACTTTCAAAGCCAAGACCACGGCCAATACGTAGGCCATAATCGCCAGAGCCAGGACCAGTCGGAAGCCCAAAGACATTGCCAGCAGTACAGTCAGCGGGGCGGCTGCCACAGAGGCAAAGCCGTTTACGCCCCAGGCCCAGGGAAGCAGTCCTTTAAACCAATTCTCCAGAAGCAGCATGCCTGCCGGAAAAGGCCAGCCCATGAGAAAAGCCAATGGTGCCAAGAGGAAAAGAACAAGCAGGAAGCGGCCGGCGGTGTTCCAGGTGGAGACAATACCCAGCAAAGCATGACTCAGCCAAAGAACCAGGGGAGCGACCAGGGCAATACCGACCCCTGCAAAGATGATTGCCTGTGAAGGCGAACGCGTCCATTGCTGGCTGCAAAGGCTGCCGCAGCCTGAAAAAAAGAGAAAGCCGCTTAACACCACCGCCACTGCAAGGAGGGGATCCCCCACGAGCAAAGTAAAGCGCTGCATCAAGCTCATTTCCAGGGCCAGAAAACCCAGGCCGATCAGGAGAAAATAGCACAAAGCCAGCCCTCGACCTGGTGGTGTGCTTTTCTGCCGAGCCCAAAGAAAGAGAGGAATAAGGAGCAAGAGTGCGGCCGCTCCTACAATTTGCCCAAAGGAAATGAGCAAAACAACGTAGCCCAGCTCGAGACGCTGGAACCATTGCTGACCGTAACTGCGGATGAAGCGGGGTAAAGAGCGCCAGCGAAAAAAGTCAAAAAAATACGGTCGATCATCAGTAGCAGGGCGAACGTTAAAAGCCCAATCCTTAAAAAACTCATCTCGCTCAGAGGAGAAGATTTTGCTGGCTGCAAGCTGATAGAAAGACCCTTCGAACCCTTCAGGTCCGATGAGTTGATTGAAAGGTTTCCTACTGCTGGGGTCAAATCCGGAAAGAGTGTCAATATCTAGCCAGAGTCT
This sequence comes from Syntrophobacterales bacterium, assembly GCA_050123975.1. Lineage (GTDB taxonomy): Bacteria > Desulfobacterota > Syntrophobacteria > BM002 > BM002 > BM002. Next base: position 5,340 of record JASFGC010000258.1, read on the forward strand.
ATCGCTGATTTCGATGATCTTTTGAATCTGTGGAGGGCGAAAAGGCTGTTGGGCAGCCAGGGTGCAGACGGCCAGATGGTTTCTCAATTGGACCAGACGGGGCATCGGTTCCTGGAGTCCAGATCTATTCATAGAATCTGCCAGGGTGGCGAGAATCTTGATATTATCCCTGGGTG
>JASFGC010000259.1:0-5470 GCA_050123975.1 Syntrophobacterales bacterium
CTGGAGAAGTTAGCCCGGATATTTCATGAATAACTTGCTGCGACCACGAAACTGGGAACCCGCTTGCGGGACTGAGCGGCTTGTCTCGTCGAAGCTTTAGCGAAGACGGAAGCGCAGCGAGCGCGAATTATTTGGCCGTCCTTCCTGGCGTCCTCGGGTGTGGGCACCCGCGACGTACCGTTCAGGTACGGAAGCCAACACCCTGCGGTTGCCAGGTGGCACGCCCACCCTCGCAGTCTCGCGACAGCAATTGAAGCTCCCTGCAGCAAGCTGCAGGGAGTCTTCGAAATGTAAGGTGCTTAGACCATTTTATGGTAATTCGCTCGCTCACCCAAGTCCGCCCCTGCGGACTGGGGGTTGCGCTCGCCAAAGCAATTCATGAAACATCCGGGCTAGCCCAGGACCTGATTTTCTCCGCTCTCACGCGAGTGATCTATGGCCTAAGACAAGGTATGAGCGGCTGGAGATTGATGGGACACGGAAAGAGGAGGTGCGGTCTTCATTTGTGGCGCACGAAGAATACGTAAATATTCACAGCAGCTATAGCGATGAAGCCACCGCAGAATATCAGCAGTTGTTCAGCATCAAAGTCCAAGGCATCGGTGCCTTCGATGGTGTATTGAAAAAGTACGAGAAAAGCTGGTGCCGAGAGAAACATAACCAGTGCTTTTTCCATCCCACGAATGATGAAGATAAGACAGCAGACCACCATAAAACCGATGAAATAAGGATCTTGCAGTACCTCCAGCATATCAATGTCGGCGAGGATCTCATTAAGCCTCAAAAAATCCAGATCCATTATTGCTGATATGATATCTGACAACATAACTGTTGCACTCCCTTGCTCTTCTTTCCCAATGGCCGAAAACCATGTCAGGATAGAAAGCTGACTTTCGGAATTATTATACAGTAATTTTCTAGCAACTCCTATGCCAATTAGTGCTTCTTGGAGAGTGGCATTATCTTCTGGCCGAAAATGAGGGCTGAGGATATTTCCGGAGTGGCGGTCACAAAGGCGACAGCCCTTCATCACCTGGAGGCAACCATCCCTTTGCACCAACAGCGGATTTTGAATCAATAAATTTGTTAATCTTAAATATTATATTTTTAATATAATTATATTTAATTCTAAAAAGTTATAGATTTATTTATCTCGCCAATAACGAGCTCGCATCTCTGTCTCGGGTATCATCAAGAGCTCACTGACGCTACCCATACGTGGCGGTAATAAATGATATTTCGGACGGTATCCTCGTTCAGGTTGGTCTCGTTACTTCAAGCGCTTTCGCATTCGGAAGTCCGGTAGGTTCTCATCCGCGCTACATCGAAGGCGTAATCATAAATATGGAGACCTTTGGAGGCGACGATCATCTCCCCATCCCCCACACCGATCTCGCTCGCCATGTATTCTTTGAGCAGTTGAACCCCGCCGAGGTTGGCCGGGTAACCGTTCCAAGCATCCCAGGAGCGGAAATAAACAAAGAAGTGAAGACGGTCGTCTTGAATGCGGGTATCTATATGACGCAAGCAGGGAGGATCCTCCAGATTCAAGTCGGTGGGCATTCCCACAGTCATAACCATCTGATTATTGCGAAACCCATGGCTCCTATAAGTATCGATCACCGTCTGGATCTGATCAATTCCTACTCCCCCAGCCAGCCGTTCACCATAGGTGTAGTCCTCATCGGGCTCTTTATGAGGTGTCATGAGATACGGTAGGTAGTCATCTAGGTAGTCTTCCGCCACCGGGTTGGGAATACCTAAATGGGCCGGGATATCCGGTAGAAGCGGCCTTACCCCCGGATGTTTAATGTGAACCGTCACGTAGTCCAGTTCCATTCGCTTTTGCCCAGCATAGGAGCCACGATCAATGACAAACTCCCGACCATGATCAAGCAGATTCCAGATAATCTGAAACCAGGAATCGGGAAGCGTTGTTGCCTCAATGTAAACGGGCCTCAGAGTAACCTTCGCCATTTCTTTCCCCCTCCCAACCTGCAGCAACGAAATTCTTGACTACCATCACAATTGGAGTGCACCAGAGCGCAGCACTTCCGACAGGGCGAGTTTGAAAATCTTTAGGCACGGATCCTGTAACCTCTACGAACCTGCTGAAACAACTAAGATGAGCTGCCCACGCGGGAGTCATCTTGCTCTTCCTCTTGAAGCACTTCACCTCGGACACTCACCTTGACGGTGTCTACCGGGATTGCTTTACCACCGGCTTCCAGGGCCTTGTGTACCACGTGCAACAGCCCAGCACAGCAGGGAACTTCCATGTAGCCGATAGTAATTGATTTTATTTCATTATTGGCGAATATTTGCGAAAGTTTTTCAATATAAAACCCTGTATCGTCTAACTTGGGACATCCGATCGCCAATATCTTCCCCTGAAGGAGTTGTGAATGGAATCCTCCCATGGCAAAAGGAACACAATCCGCTGCAATGAGCAGCTCGGCCCCATTGAAAAAAGGAGCAGATACAGGTAACAGGTGAATCTGCACCGGCCAGTTTCTCAATGCCGAAACGGGAGCCTCACCTTCCTGTAATGGTGCGGCAGCAGGTTGAGACTGAAGATGCACCAGTTTGGCCCCAGGACAGCCAGTTTCCAGTTCAGGCGGTGATTCTTGTGCTTGCTTGCCCCTGAGCGATTTGAGGTGTTCTTCCATAGCCTCTTCATCAAAGGGGTCTGCCTCTCTCATTACAATTGTGAGGGCTTCCTGGGGGCACTCGCCAATACAGGCACCCAGGCCGTCACAATATATCTCCTTGATGATCTTGGCCTTGCCGTCGCGGATTTCCAGAGCTCCTTCTGCGCACTCTATAACGCACAGCCCACAACCATCACATTTCTCCTCATCAATTTCTACAATATTCCTCATTCCCATATTGCACCTCCGCTTATGTTTTGACTCTTGCCTGCGATGGTAGTACACCCTTCGCGGCGCTGCCTTGATCTAAGTCAAGTAGCGGAACTTTTGGAAAAACTAACATGGAACGAAGGGGCAGGCAATGATAAAACTTTGTACGGTAAAGTCCTTTAAAAAATTGCACGAGGTCATTATAATGGATAGTTACAGGATATCTGAATACAATAGGATTTGACCGGCGAATTGTTGGACACTTCGTGGTTCTTGGAGAGATCGAGGGGAGTAAAGTATGGCAAATAAAACATTGGTTACCGTAAACGAAGTCTATCTCAAGAGTGACCGCAGTTCGGGAAACATGGTGGTACTCAAGGAAAACGAAGAGGACCAACATCATTTCATCATGTTTGTGGGTGATTCGGAATTTGCCGCTATCGCCAAGGAAAAAGGCATGGTGGAGCCAAAAAGGCCCTTAACTCACGACCTCTATTTGACAATTAGTGACAATCTCCCGGTGGAGTTCTTGCGAATAGAAATATATGACATGGTTGAAAACACTTACTACGCCAAGGTGTTCTTTCGTGCCGATGGCACAGAACATTTCGTTGACTCTAGACCCAGCGATGCAGTGGCCCTGGCCTTAAACAGAAAAATACCCATCCTGGTTAATAAGAAGCTGCTCCGCCGAGAACTGACGCCTGAGGAGATTAAGGAGTATGAGGAAATCTGCAAGACCGTAAAGTTCTAAGCTTCGTGGATGCCAGGCTTGGATGTTAGGCCTCTTGATCGAACATCTGACTTTCTGGTTTTTCCGGCTCCTCCTCCCTGATTACTCGTATCTGAGTAATCGCTTTTTCGAACATCTCCTCTACCCGAAAACGAAAAGTTTGCCATCGCACTTCCTCTCTCATCTCGGGCAAACGGCCAAAAAGGGTTAGCACAAGACCGGCGATGGTCTGGTACCCGTCTTCCGGGAGATCCCAAGTCAGCCACTTATTTAAATCGCGTATGGAGATGCTACCATCCACAAGAAACGACCCGTCGCTCTGTGGCAGGATGCGGCGAAGAAATCTGTCATGTTCATCCTCTATTTCCCCCACAATCTCTTCAAGAATATCTTCGAGACATACGATCCCGACAACCTCACCATATTCGTCCACCACAAAGGCTAGGTGAATTCGACTCTTCTGAAAGTCCACCAATTGCTGACGGAGAGATTTACCCTCCGGGACATAACTGGCCCGTCGCATGATCCTCTTCAGTGAAAACTCCCCGGGCCTGCCAGTCCACTTAAAAAGATCCTTGATATGGACAAATCCCGACACTTCGCTCTTGCTTTCCTGGTATACTGGATAGCGTGAAAACTCACTTTCCTTCACTCTAGCCACAACCTCTTCGTAGGGCGTTTCGATCTCGAAGGCAACAACGTCTCGGGTCGGTAGCATCACGGACTCAACCGGTATCCTATCCAGGGCCAAAACCGCCTGGATCATCTCCTCGTCCCTTTTCTTCAGGACCCCCTCCTCCGCACCTACTTGAATCATGGCAGCAATTTCCTCAATGCCCAATATGGGTTCAAGGCCAGACTTTTCCAAGCGCAGCAGAGCAATGAGTTTGTTGCTCACTGCTGAAAGTACGCGTACCATTGGATAGAGCAGCCTAATGAGAACATAAATGGGCTGGACTATGAGAATGGACATCTGCTCTGGATAATAGGCAGCAACAGTTTTGGGAGTGATCTCTGCGAATAGAAGGATGAGCAATGTCATAATCAGAGTAGACCAGATGACTCCCCCTTCGCCCACTAAGTTGATGGCGATTGCAGTCGCGAGAGCTGAAGCTGCCACATTCACCAAATTATTCCCCAAAAGGATGGTTCCGATAAGCTTCTCCGGTTCTTTAAGCGTTTTTTCCACCAGTCGTGCACGTCTGCCCTTCCGACTAAGGTGACGAATGCGCCAGCGATCAACGGCCATCAGGGCAGTCTCTGAACCAGAAAAAAAGGCAGAGGTGGCTATTAGAAACACAAGCCCCAGTAGTACGAACGGCCAGTCAGCCAAACTCATAGTATCTCCTTTTCTCTGCATCAAAGTGGCATGTTACTGCAGCCAACAGTTGAAACTATTCTTGATGATATTAAAAGAAAATGTTTTCTACTTTCTAGCTCCGGTGACCTGAAACCCGAGTCTCGCTTGCTTCTGGTCATGCTCTCTGGTATATAGAATCCGAGGGTTGGAGTGCTGTACACGGTTTTCCTTCGCCTCAGAAGCCTCTGCTGCGTAAAGAAAAAACAGGCCTTCTTCCAACCAGCAGGGGCTTTCTTGTGTGAGGAGGTGCATGAAGAATGACACGAGATGAAGAAAGAATACTGAAGATTGCCAAGGAAGTAGTAGTGAAGTTCATTGAAATCGGTCGGGTTTCCCCCACTCAATTTGAAGGTGTCTTTCAGAGTGTTTTTCGCACCATCAAATCGAGCGTAAGCTCCGATGAGTCAAGGCAGTAGAGCTGTTTACCCTAACGTTGTAGAACTGTACCGAGGAAAAACGCGTCAGAGTGCGTTAGATGTGGCTGCGCACAGTCTCGGCCAGGTCGAAGCGTACTTC